>JBFIXY010000171.1:0-4337 GCA_041605655.1 Planococcus sp. (in: firmicutes)
CCGATGACATACAATACGGTTTCCTTCATCTTTTCAGGTATGTTGTGAAGTGCCCGCCCGATTAGAGTACCTACAACGATTAAAATCGCATTAATCAATGTCCCCAAGAGAACCATCTATTCATCTCCCCTTCTCCATCTGCACATTCTTGTTCTTTGCATAGCAGAACCTATTCCTTTTTGAGGAATAGGTTCGCCTTAGTTTAGGAGTTCAAGGATGCGTTCCAAGTCTTCTTCAGAGAAAAAATCTATTTCGATTTTCCCTTTGTTTTTCGACTTTTTGATCTGGACGTTCGTTCCGAAACGATCTCTCAGTTGGGATTGCTTTTCCTCTATAAAAAGGTCTTTTTTCTTTTCAATTGTTTCACGTGGAACATCTTCATTTAGCCGTTGCACAAGTTGCTCTAATTGACGGACATTCAAACTTTCTTTCACGACTTTTTCCGCTGTTTCCGGAATCAGTTTTTTAGAGCGCAAGCCAAGAAGTGTGCGTCCATGCCCCATCGTGAGCTTTTTATCCGAAATCATCTCGCGAACTTTTTCAGGCAATGCAAGCAAACGCACATGATTTGCAATATGCGGACGACTTTTCCCAAGGCGGAACGCCAACTGCTCTTGTGTCAGGCTCAACGCTTCCATCAGCTTTTGGTAGGCTTCTGCTTCCTCAATCGGGGTCAAATCTTCACGCTGCAAGTTTTCAAGGATAGCCAATTCCATCATTTGCTGATCATTCAACTCTTTAATAATCGCTGGAACTTGATCCATTTTCGCAAGTTTAGCAGCGCGAAAACGCCGCTCCCCCACTACCAACTCAAAATTATTGCCTTTTTTACGGACGACGACCGGCTGAAGGATGCCATGTTCTTTGATCGACTCTGATAATTCCTGCAACGCCGCATCATCAAAAATTTTCCTCGGCTGGTAAGGATTCGTGCGCAATTGGCTCACATTCAGCTGAGTAATTTTTTCTGTCTCGCTCAATGATTCGCCTGGGAACAATGCATTTATCCCTTTTCCTAATCCTTTAGCCATTCCGAATCACTTCCCTCGCTAGATCTAAATAGACTTCTGCGCCTCTGGATTTCGGATCATAAATAATGATCGGCTCTCCATGGCTTGGTGCTTCGCTCAAACGGATATTCCGCGGAATGATTGTACGGTACACTTTGTCCTGGAAATACTTTTTCACTTCTTCAATAACTTGCAGCCCCAAATTCGTACGGGCATCAAGCATCGTCAGCAATACTCCGTCAATTTCCAAATCATGGTTTAAATGTTTTTGCACCAAACGAACTGTGCTCAATAATTGGCTCAACCCTTCTAATGCATAATATTCACATTGCACAGGAATTACGATGGCATCGGAAGCGGTCAATGAATTGATCGTCAACAACCCTAACGACGGCGGACAGTCGATGATGATGTAATCGTACATTTCTTTGACTTCTTGCAATGCTGTTTTCAGCCGAACTTCCCTCGACATTGTCGATACCAATTCGATTTCTGCTCCTGCCAATGAAATCGTAGCAGGCACAACGTGAAGATTTTCCACTTTCGTTTCCATGATTGTATCTTTAACATCCACGTCATCGATAAGCACTTCGTAAATACATTGATCTACTTCGCCTTTGTTGACACCTACTCCACTGGTGGCGTTCCCTTGTGGATCAATATCTATCAAAAGCACCTTTTTGCCCAAATAAGCAAGGCAGGCACTTAAATTCACTGAAGATGTCGTTTTTCCTACGCCGCCTTTTTGATTGGCGATCGCAATAATTCTACCCACACTTGCACCAACTTTCTTTCATACTTCTCCCATTTTACTGCGCACTCGTGGTTAATACCATCTATTACACATAAATAATGATATATCTTTACTATTGTATCAAATCCACGTACACAAAAAAGTTACATTCACATTAAAAAAAGCTCTTTCCGTCACAGGAAAGAGCTTTTCGTTATTTCTTTTTCGGGATTTTCACCGTGATTTGGTAGTATTCATCGTGCTCTTCTTCTTCCGTCGATACATTGATGCCGCTTTTTGACACCATCGTCAACGATTGTTTAATGGTATTAACTGCTATGCGCACATCACGGCTGAAAGCTTTGCGTTTTGGCTTTGTCTTTTTCGGTTCTGTCGACAAAAGCTTCTCAACTTTCAGCTCAAGCTGCTTGACGTTCAGGTTCTCTTCCACTGTTTCATCAAAAAGTTTCTTCTGCATATCTGCGTCTTTGATTTTCAACAATGCACGGGCATGACGCTCTAATATTTTGCGATCAAGCAATGCTTGTTGGATCTCTGAGGGCAATTTCAGCAGCCTTAGTTTATTGGCAACAGTCGATTGCCCTTTTCCAAGCCGCTGGGCAAGCGCTTCTTGTGTGATTCCGTGAAGTTCCAGCAAGTTTTGGTACGCATTCGCCTCTTCAATCGACGTCAACTCTTCTCGCTGCAAGTTTTCAATCAGGGCGATAGAAGCGGTCTCTTTATCACTTAGGTCCCGAACAATCGCCGGTACTTCATCCCACCCTAGAGAAGACATCGCACGAAAACGGCGTTCCCCTGCTATGATTTCGTAATTGCCGTCCAACCCGGTAGGACGAACTACAATGGGTTGGATAACACCGTGCATATGGATCGTACGAGCAAGTTCTTCGATTTTCGCTTCATCGAAGACGGTACGCGGCTGGAATTGGTTCGCGCTGATTTTACCCCGTGGAATTTTAACAACTTCCTCGGAATTTTCTTTCGCATCTTCCATTTCCGCTCGTTCATTTACTTGTTCTGTTGGTTCATCTGCTTTATCGCTGCCCCCGAAGAAACGGGAGAAAGGACTTTTCATCCTCTAGCACCACCTTTTAAAAAGCTCACTTGCATAGTATTCGCTATTCCGTGACTTGATACCTTTTTCTGTCAATGTTCCACGTGAAACAATAACGTCGTGCGGCCGAGGCTGCTTAAGCAATAGGTGATTTATTCGGCATTCCCGGCTTACGTGGATATTTTTTCGGTGTGTCTTTGAATTTACGAAACACTTGAATATAGCGTTCACTTTCTTCTATTGGCAATTTAAACGAATATACGTTCTCGTTTTTGACCCCTAGCTTTTCCAACGCTTTTTTCGCATCTTTCAATTCGTCCGGTGCCGAAGCGGCTTTCATCGCTGCAAATAATCCACCGTTCTTTACAAGCGGTACACATAATTCCGCTAGCACCGATAAACGCGCAACCGCTCTCGCCGTGACCAAATCGTATGTTGCCCGATGCTCCGATTGGCCGAAATCTTCTGCACGCGCATGGACAAATTGCACGCCGGATAAACCTAATTTATCGCTTAAATGCGTTAAAAACTGAATTCGCTTGTTCAATGAATCGACAATTGTCACTTCGATGTGCGGGAAACAGATTTTCAACGGAATACTCGGGAATCCAGCGCCTGCCCCTACATCACATACCTTCATCGGCTTCGTGAAATCCAAGTAAAATGCAGCCGTCACTGAATCGTAAAAATGCTTCAAATAGACGGAAGGTTGATCCGTAATCGCTGTCAGGTTCATCTTTTCATTCCACTCAACCAATTCTTCAAAATATGTCCGGAATTGTGTTAACTGCTCGGTCGTGAGCTCAATTCCCTTTTCACTGAGGGCGTCTTTGAATTGTTGTTCGTTCATGCGCTTGTTCCTCCCTCTTGCGTTCTATTTTCTATGTAAAAATGGGCTGGCGCAGACCAGCCCACATTTTATCGTTAGTACTTAACTCGGTATTTTCGCAATTCTTCCTTGTTCAATATACACCAAAAGAATCGAAATGTCAGCAGGGTTCACGCCGGAAATGCGTGAAGCCTGTGCAATGGAAAGCGGGCGAACCTCAGCTAGCTTAACGCGTGCTTCAGTCGCAATCCCTGAAATCGCATGATAATCGATATTTTCAGGAATCTTTTTGTTTTCCATTTTTTTCAGTTTATCCACTTGCTGCAACGATTTTTCGATGTAGCCTTCGTATTTGATGTGGATTTCGACTTGTTCTTTCACTTCATCTTCAAGCTCAACTTCAGAAGCCGTCAATTGGGAAATCATATCGTAGGTCATTTCTGGACGCTTCAATAAATCCGCTCCGCGAATGCCATCTTTCAATTCGCTGCCCCCCGCATCACGAATCAATTGTTGGGTGGCTTCAGTCGGCTTGATCATAATGGCTCTCAAACGCTTGATTTCTTCTTCAATGCGCTCTTTTTTCGCGATGAATTTTGCGTAGCGTTCAGGCGAAACCATACCGATGTTAAAACCGAGGTCCGTCAAGCGCATATCTGCATTGTCATGACGCAGCAATAAGCGGTATTC
>JBFIXY010000172.1:0-4309 GCA_041605655.1 Planococcus sp. (in: firmicutes)
ACCGATGAATTGAAAGGTCATTTCTTCATCGAAATCGGATCTACTCTTTACTTGCCATTCGAAGATCCCGTCTTCGATGTGGTGCCTTACCGTTTAGACAGTGATGAACCGGAAGTGGTCATCATCGCATCAAAAGAATCGGTTATCGAAGATTATGAAGAAGCGCTGGGGAGTGCGAAATTGAAGGCAGTTGTTGCTGATATTACGCCGCTCGCGTTATACCGCCTCGCCTACTCACAACAAGAATTCACTCTCGATGAACATATCATGCTCATCGATTTGCAATCTACCAAAATGACAGTGTCGATTTTCCATGAACATTTTCCATTGTTCATGCGGCCGGTAGAATTCGAAGTATCCGGTGTTGATTTGGATGATCCAGTATCAGTGATGGAAATTGTTGAAGAAGAAGCTGAAAAACTCGCGAATTTTTATCGATACAATATGAATGAAGGCGAGCAAGGCATTACGAAAGTGGTGTGCAATGGCGAATACGACAATTGGCCAGCATTCAAAGCACGGATGGAAGAACGGTTTTCATTGCCGGTTGCGCCAGTTGTGCTTGACGATATCCCTTCGGACAGTTTTAAAGTTGTGCCGGGTCGTTTCAACCGCGCCATTGGCCTGGCGCTGAAAGAGGTGTGACGATGTTAGTTGATATTAATTTACTGCCAGAGAGAGAACGGGATCGACCCGCTTCGATTGTAGCCGCAATTGGAATATTATTGTTAGCAGCGATCGTTTGGGCGCTTTTCGCTTATCTAGCGAGTGGCTTTAATGAGCAGCAAGCTGATCTTGCAGCGCAAACGGTCCAAGTTCAGACCGAGCAAGCCTTGCTTCGTGAAAAAATCGAAGCGGTACAAGGCATGAACGAAGAACAACAATTAAAAGTGACTGTCGAATGGGCGGAAAGCTACCAATTTGATACATTGCCATTATTGGCAGAGCTAGTATCTAAATTGCCGGCTCGCGGATACTTTGAAAATTTTACATACACGGGGATGGATGTTGCGACGTTAACTGTGCAATTCGATTCAGCTCGTGAAGCAGCCTATTATTTGGCGCAGTTGAAAACGTCGAGTTTATTGGCATCTGCAAAGTTAGACTCGGTTGCTCAAGAAGCACTTGCAATTGAAACGGAAGAAGACGGTACAGTCGTTATTGATGAAGATGCGATGATTGAAAATCCGCGTTACCTTGCTACATATACATTGGTATTTGTAGATGGCCGTCTTCCGGCTCTTACACCAGAAGGTGAAATCATCGTTGAAAAACCTGTAACAGAAACGCCGGTTGAAGAAGTACCAGCAACTGATGTTGACGTTAATGTCGAAGTTGAACAACAAGCACCAGAAGCACCAATAGATGAGCCGGCACCGGCAGATGAAACGGCAGGTGATGGCCAATGAGCAGCATGACAAAGCGTCAAAAAGAAACAGCTTTAATTGTTCTTGCGGCATTATTCCTCGTCGCGCTGGCTGCGTATTCGTATTATAAGATTTATACACCAGCGAAAGAGGCGCAGATTCAAGCAGAACAATTATTAAGTTCTGAAAATGAAGTGTTAATGGCATTGCAAACGCAAGTCAAAGAGTTACCGGTAGGTGAAAAAATAAGCACGAGCGAATTGCAGCAAAAAGTTTCGATTGAACCGTTATCCGAATTAATCGTCCTACAAATCGAACAGGCGGAATTATTATCCGGTTCATTTGTAACGAATATTGCAATTGCAGAAGCGCCGGTTGTCTTGCCGGTGCCGGTTGAAGGACTTGAGAACTTACAACAAGTTCAAACGAGTGTTTCGATCCAAGTGGCTGATTATAAAAACATCACTTCATTTATTAAAGAGATAGAAGCGATGGACCGTATCCTCATTGTCGATTCGATTGCTTTCGGCGCAATGGACGAAGTAACGCAAGTTGATCAAGAAGCTACGTTACTAGATGTTACGTTAAGTTTCTCTGCATACTTCCGCCCAGACTTGATCGCATTGCTTGATACGGTGCCGAAAGTGGACGCTCCTGCACCTGCAGGCAAAATGAACCCACTTGCTCAAAATGACGGAACGGATTTTGTTGAAAACGAAGACGAAGCTCTTGCACCTGAGGAAGCGGCTGCAGATGTTGATGTCGATGTGAATATTGAAATCGACGATCAATCAGCAGCGGTTAATGCAACGCCGAACCCGAATGTTGCTAGCGCACAGACAGCAAGCTACCACAAAGTGGAAAAAGGCGAGACACTGTTCCAAATTTCTTTAAAATACTATAATAGCCGTGAAGGCGAAGCGCTGATCCAACAAGCGAATAACTTGAACGGTCAGACGATTGTTGCCGGAACGACCTTGGTCATTCCAGAACGCCGTTAAAGGGAAATCACTCTGATTTCCCTTTTTCTTTTAGCTTAATTGAATAATGATAGAAAAGAGGGGCATCATGGCTATTACATACACAGTTTTCTTCACCATCTTCGGGTTGGTTTTCGGCTCGTTTTATAATGTCGTTGGTTTGCGCGTACCGAAAAAAGAATCGATCGCTTTTCCACCGTCGCATTGTACGTCGTGCGACCGCCGATTGACGGCCCTTGATTTGGTGCCGGTGTTTTCCTACCTGTTCTTGAAAGGTCGTTGCCGATCTTGTGGCGAAAAAATCCATTGGGTGTACCCGCTCATGGAATTTATCACAGGTGGACTTTTCGCCTTGTCGTTTTGGCAAATCGGCTTCCAACCGGAACTGATTATCGCGATTTTGTTTATGTCGCTGCTCGTCATCATCACCGTGTCAGACATTGCGTATATGCTCATACCGGACAAAGTGTTGCTGCCGATTGGTGCATTATTGCTTGTACTAAGATTATTCATTCCACTGGACCCGTGGTGGGATTCGCTGCTTGGTGCGGCATTAGGATTTGGTATTTTACTGTTGATCGCGATTGTGTCAAAAGGCGGCATGGGCGGAGGAGATATCAAGTTATTCTTTGTCATTGGTCTCGTACTCGGCGTTTCCAGTACGTTCATGACGTTGTTCTTCGCTTCGTTAATCGGCTCGATTGCAGGCATCATCATGCTGCGCATTAAAAATGAAGGACGCAAAACGCCGGTGCCATTCGGTCCATCGATTGCGCTTGCTGCAGTGATTGTCTATTTCTGGGGCGATGCGTTATTGAATTGGTATATGAATTTCTGGGGATGAAGCCGTGCGCTTCATCTTTTTTTGATTTCATTCAATCCGTTAATAAATTGAATGAAAGGAATGTTGTAATGGATACGTTATCAAACAGTCTTGCTTACCATTGCTATTGGGGGGCTCACAGTGAATCTAGAATATTATAGAAACTCATGTGCTTTTATTCTTATTCAGCATAGGCGCGTAAAAGGGCTAGGCAATGAGATGGCCAAATGGAATTTGGTCCATTTCCTTTGCGACGAGCTTGCGCAGGAGCAATGATCTTTGCTCTGCCTAAATCGACCGTATCGGTATTCAATAAGTATCTTCTTCTATGCAAAAAAATTATTTAATCCTCGCTATATGCAGCTTTTCAACTGGTATGACCTCTAAATTTCATTTTTTATTCCCGCATTTCCAGGCAAATATCATTTTTGTGTTTTTCGCTACAATTTTCAACAGCGAAAAAATTGGGTATGATGCTAAAAAAGGGAGGAATAGATTTATGAAATTTAAAAGTACACAATCGATCATTTTGGCATCCGCATCCCCGCGACGCCGTGAATTATTAGGAAGCCTTGGCATCGAATTTACGGTGCAGCCAAGTTTGAAAGATGAACCGTCTCCGGAAAACTTCCATACGGCGATGGGCTACGTTATTGAATGCGCGTTAGCGAAAGCGAAAGACGTCGCAAAACAACATCCGGAATCCGTCGTCATCAGCTCGGATACCGTCGTCGTATTGGACGGCGACATCTTATTGAAGCCGAAAAATAAAGATGAGGCGCAAGCTTTTCTAGAGCGCTTGTCAGGTCAGACGCACGACGTCATCACAGCGGTGTCAATCATCAAAAATGGAAGCGTGCAATCGTTCCATGAACTTGTTCGTGTGACGTTTTATGAGTTGCCTGCCGAATGGATAGAAGCCTATATTACGACGTCAGACCCGTATGACAAAGCAGGAGCATATGGCATACAGACGACATCGGCCTTATTCGTCAAATCGATCGAGGGCGATTACAATGCAGTTGTCGGCTTGCCGATATCCGCGCTTGCGCAAAAACTCGTGTTGTCTGGCTATATCGAGTTGCAGGAAAGTCGTGTCGAATGCTGACGGAACAAGCGCTAATGATGCGCGAAGTCCA
>JBFIXY010000173.1:0-4293 GCA_041605655.1 Planococcus sp. (in: firmicutes)
ATGCACCGCATTGCGATGACTACAGAAGCTGCTTTAAACTACAAACAGCTAGTTGATAATCGCCGCAAAGAAAAAGAACCGAACATGACGGAAGCAATTGGCCAAGCAGTTGCCTATACAGCGCTTAACCTGCGCGTGAAGGCAATCATTGCACCGACGGAAAGCGGTCATACAGCGAAGATGATATCGAAATACCGTCCAGGCGTTCCAATCATCGCGGTCACTTCATCAGAGCGCCCGTCGCGCAAGCTGACATTGGTTTGGGGAGTCCAGCCGATTGTTGGTAAAGAAGTGAAATCGACAGATGAAGTGCTTGAAAATGCAGTGGAAGAAAGCTTGCGTCATCATTACGTATCTCACGGCGACTTGGTTGTTATTACTGCGGGTGTACCAGTAGGGCAAGCGGGAACGACAAACTTGATGAAGGTCCACCTTATTGGCGACAGCATCGCGAAAGGCCAAGGGATCGGCAGAACGAGCGCATTCGGCAAAACACTAGTCGTAAAAAACTCGGCAGAAGCTTTGGCTCAAGACACGACAGGTAAAATTATCGTGACGATCGGTTCAGACCGCGACATGATGCCAGCCATCGAAAAATGTGCAGGGTTGATTACCGAAGAGGGCGGTTTAACGAGCCATGCGGCAGTAGTTGGCTTAAGTCTTGGCATTCCAGTCATCGTGGGAGTGGCAGAAGCTACAACAAAAATTAAAAATGATTTCGACGTTACGATAGATGCAGAAACAGGCATTATCTATGACGGCCATGCCAGTGTTTTATAAGCTCAGCAAGGAGGGCGAAACCGTATGAAATGGTTTTTCTTAGCATTAATCATCGTCCCGACATTGGAACTGACACTGCTCTTATGGGCAAGCGACGCCATGGGCATATTCCCGACGCTGGGATTGATTATTGCGACTGGAATGATCGGTGCATTTTTGGCTAAGAAGCAAGGGTTAAAAGCATTGCGAGATATTCAAGACAGTATGGGACGCTTGCAGCCGCCAGGTGAACACCTGATAAATGCGGCGCTTGTCCTAGTCGGCGGCGTCTTATTGTTAACTCCTGGATTTATCTCGGATGCGATTGGACTTTCGCTTTTGTTTAAACCGACCCAAAAAATATACAAGCCGATTGTCGGCAAAATTATTCAAAAAAAGATGAGTCGCACTCGGGTTATCGTCAGATAATCCCGAGTGAACCCATCGTTATCTTGAGAAATATTTCACAAAAACAAGCGTTTTCATTCACAAATTCTACAATGTTGATTATAATGGCTAGGTAAGGAAATTTATTTTATGCTGAAAAAGGCACACAACCCATCATTCGGGGTTTTTTTTTGGAATGATGAATACAGTAGAAGGAGCGATTTTAATGACATCGTCAAAAGGTTTAGAAGGTGTAGTAGCTACACAATCGGCCATCAGTTCAATTATTGATGACACACTTACATACGTTGGCTACGATATTGATGATTTGGCAAACAATGCCAGCTTTGAAGAAGTAATTTATTTACTATGGCACCAACGCTTGCCGAAAGCGGAAGAACTTACTGAACTAAAACAGCAATTGGCTGATAATATGGCAGTACCGCAGGCAGTATTGGAGCATTTTAAAACATACGAAATCAAAAAAGTTCATCCGATGGCTGCATTGCGTACAGCAGTATCGATGCTTGGCTTGTTCGATGAAGAAGCTGAAGAGATGAACCCTGAAGCGAACTACCGCAAAGCGATCAGCATCCAGGCTAAAATTGCTACTTTAGTGACTGCATTCGCACGCGTTCGTAACGGACAAGAACCAGTTGCACCAAAAAATGATTTGAGCTTTGCAGCTAACTTCCTTTATATGCTTTCTGGAAACGTTCCAGCAGATATCGAAGAAGAAGCATTTAACAAAGCACTAGTTCTTCACGCTGACCACGAATTGAATGCATCTACATTCACTGCGCGTGTTGCAGTTGCGACACTTTCAGATGTCTACTCAGGCGTTACAGCAGCAATCGGCGCATTAAAAGGCCCGTTGCACGGTGGAGCAAACGAGCAGGTTATGAAAATGTTGACTGAAATCGATTCAGTAGACAACGTTGAAAAAGTCATCAATGAGAAATTGGCTAACAAGGAAAAAATCATGGGATTCGGTCACCGCGTTTACCGCAAAGGCGATCCTCGTGCAAAACACTTGCGTGAAATGTCTCAGAAATTGACGAAAATCCGTGGAGAAGAAAAATGGTACGAAATGTCGATTAAGATTGATGAAATCGTCAGCGGCCAGAAAAACCTTCCACCGAATGTCGATTTCTATTCGGCATCTGTCTACCATTCGTTGAACATCGATCACGATTTGTTCACGCCGATTTTTGCAGTATCGCGTACTTCAGGCTGGCTTGCCCACATTTTGGAGCAATACTCAAACAATCGCCTAATCCGTCCACGTGCTGAATACATCGGACCTGGCATGCAGAAATACGTACCAGTAAACGAAAGATAATTCACATGCGTAAAAAAGGCATCTCCATAAGAGAGATGCCGAAAAAACTTCAATTCAGAGCGGGCATTCACGCGCTCAGATAAAAGACTACAGGAGGCTATTTTAATGACTGGCGAAAAAATCACAGTAGAAAACGGCGTTTTGAACGTCCCTAACAATGCAGTAATTCCATACATCATCGGTGATGGAACAGGACCGGACATCTGGAATGCAGCTTCACGCGTTCTTGAGCAAGCTGTAACAAAAGCTTATAACGGTGAAAAATCAATCGTATGGAAAGAAGTTCTTGCTGGACAAAAAGCATTTGACGAAACAGGCGAATGGCTTCCGGAAGAAACGCTTGATGTAATCCGCGAATACCTAATCGCGATCAAAGGACCACTTACTACGCCAATCGGCGGCGGTATCCGTTCATTGAACGTGGCACTACGCCAAGAATTGGATCTTTACACGTGCTTGCGTCCAGTTCGTTATTTTGAAGGCGTTCCTTCACCGGTTAAGCGTCCTGAAGATACAGACATGGTTATTTTCCGTGAAAACACAGAAGATATCTATGCAGGTATTGAATACGCTAACGGTTCGGATGAAGTGAAGAAATTGATTTCATTCCTACAAGACGAAATGGGCGTTAAAAACATCCGTTTCCCTGAGTCTTCAGGTATCGGCATCAAACCGATTTCAGAAGAAGGAACAAAACGTCTAGTTCGTGCTGCGATCAACTATGCAATCACTGAAGGCCGCGAATCATTGACGCTAGTTCACAAAGGGAACATCATGAAGTTCACTGAAGGAGCTTTCAAAAACTGGGGCTACGAAGTGGCTGAGCAAGAATTCGGCGATAAAGTCTTCACTTGGAACGAATACGATGCAATTAAAGACGAAAAAGGTACAGACGCTGCGAACAAAGCACAAGAAGAAGCTCTTGCTTCTGGCAAAATCCTTGTTAAAGATTCAATCGCTGATATCTTCTTACAACAAATCCTTACACGTCCAAGCGAGTTCGATGTTGTTGCAACAATGAACTTGAACGGAGATTACGTTTCTGATGCTTTGGCTGCACAAGTAGGCGGAATTGGTATCGCTCCTGGAGCGAACATCAACTACGATACTGGACATGCGATCTTCGAAGCGACTCACGGAACAGCTCCTAAATATGCTGGTCTTGATAAAGTAAACCCGTCATCTGTTATCCTTTCAGGCGTATTGATGCTTGAGCACTTAGGATGGGCTGAAGCTGCTAAAATGATCACAAACTCTATGGAGAAAACAATTGCTTCTAAAGTTGTAACTTACGACTTTGCACGTCTAATGGACGGCGCTACAGAAGTGAAATGCTCTGAGTTTGCTGACGAATTGATTAAAAACTTATAAGAACATGCAAAAGAGGGGAGCTTCCCCTCTTTTTTTTGTACCCATAATTCGAGGTTTAAACTGTTTTTACATTGTTTCAACATAGAGAGTTTTAGGGTAAATACAGTTTATTGCAATTCATAATTCAACTACATGATAAAGGAGAGATATTTCATGACATTCAAACGTACAAAGATTTCCGTGATCGGATCTGGATTTACTGGTGCAACGACAGCTTTCTTGTTAGCTCAAAAAGAACTAGGCGATGTTGTTTTGGTGGATATTCCAAATATGGAAGACCCGGCGAAAGGCAAGGCTTTGGATATGGCAGAGGCCGGTCCTGTACTCGGATTTGATGCGCGCATTAAAGGGACTGCTAATTACGAAGACACCAAAAACTCTGATTTAGTTATTATTACTGCCGGAATTGCACGTAAGCCAGGTATGAGTCGAGA
>JBFIXY010000174.1:0-4279 GCA_041605655.1 Planococcus sp. (in: firmicutes)
AGAAGCAACGCAATCATTGCAGTAATCAACCAACTATGTCCAATTCGGTAATTAACGACCACATTAATGAATGTATCAAAACCGCCGTCTAGAAAAACCAATAATTCAATTACCGGCGCCAAAGAGAACACCATAACCCCGATGATGCTAAAAATGAGCAGCCATTTTTTCTCCTTTATTCTGGGTTTATGGGACTGGGGAATGAATTTCAAAAATGTGGAACCTGCGATAAAGCAAAAAGCCGTATACAGTAACAAGTCAGCAATCGATGTAAAAAATATCATCGTTTCATTTTGATCAGCAGAACAGAGCCGAATCCCACAAGTACTGTAATAGCAATAAGCAATAAGATAGTCATTACACCTTCATCTTCTGTCTGTTCCTCTGCAGATGCTTGCTTTTCTGAGGCATCAGCTACAGGTGGAACAGTGGCTGCCTCTTCTTGAACCGGTTGTTCAACTTCTGCTTCAACGGCGGCTTCCAAACTGAATGGAATTTCCCCGTCAATTGGATGGCCATCCTCCCCTATAATTTTCCATGAAATTATGTATGAGCCATTCGTCATTTCCTCCGATATTGCGCCTTTCATCACATTTCCCTCAATCGAAATTCCGCTTATCTCCACCTGTGCTTCTGGTCCACTGAGTGTCATGCTGCTGCCTTCTTCAATGACCGTGGCAAACGTCAGTTTAAGTTCATTCGGAGATTCTGTCAGCACTTCCCCTTCCTTGGGACTTGAAGCGGTTAAAGCGGTATGGGCATTGACTTGAAAAGGCATCGCAACTATCAATAACAATAAGGCTGGAATGATTTTTTTCATCGAATTTACCTCTTTTTCTTTATTTTTTAAGTTTTCCTTTTTTCTTCCCTCATTCTCTCATGCTTGTTAAAATAAACATAGTTATTGTAAAAACTAAATAAAAGGGCCGAAAATTTTGAAAAGGATGACGATAGTCCTTTTTTTCTTTATAATGGAATTAGATTACCGATAAGGAGCGTCATGGAATGAGTGAATTACAAGAACTATTAGAGGATAACCTCGTTTTTAATCATATTCCTTTTCCCGTTATTATAATGGATAAAGACGGACTTGTTGTATGGTGCAGCCGCCATGCGGAACGTGTTTTCCAAATTGAAATCGAAACAATCAAAGGTCAAATTTATCCATATATGAACCCAGAACGCGCGGCTCTTTACAAACAGCCGTGGGAAACCGTTGTACATAGCAAAGACCCCATCCGGTTCGAGGAAGTGGAAGTCGGACTTGGAAACGGAACGCAGACGTTTACGACTATCGTAACGAAAGCTTTTACCGCTGACAACGAGCAATTCGTAATGGCGATATTCGAAGTGGACGATGTGAATGAGGAAGGCTCGGCTAGCCGTGAGTTGAACACCTTGCGAAGCGGATTGGACAACTCATTTATGCTGCTTTATTTTGATGAGGACTTTTTGATCACCTACGCCAATCCATTGTTCTTGAAACTCAGCAAATGGACGCCGAAACGAATTCTCGGCAAACCCATTTGGCAAATGTTCGGGGAACTTGGCGAGGATGTTCGCTTCGTGGAGTCACTTGTGACGACATTAAAGAGCGGCAATGTGTGGAACGGTCAAACCCGAAAAGTGAAGAAAGACGGCGAAGAGTACTGGGTGGACCTGACAGCCATTCCGATGCAGATCAAAGGTGACGAAACGTATTACATCTTCCTGGAAAAAGACATAACTGACGCCAAGAAAGTGCAACTTCATTTAGAAGAAATTGCCTTTATCGATCCAATTACCGGCTTGGAAAACCGCCACCGTTTGGAGCAAGTGGTCAACGAATACATCACAGAGCGTAAAAACTTCTCGTTTGTCTATCTCGATATCGATCGATTCTATACGCTTCGCGATGTTTCGGACACGGATACTGAAAACGAATTGCTTATTGAGTTTACGAAGCGCCTGCGCATGTATTTTTCAGATACGATTATCACGCGCGCCGGACTGCATGAATTCGCCTTGGTGACGCCACTCAGCAATTGGTTTATCGAAGGGTTCATGCATTACCTCCAACAACACCCGATCTACATTGATGGCTTGGCGATTCCGGTATCTGTCAGCGGCGCGATTACACGCTATCCGGAAGATCAGCAAACGTTTGTACAATTGATCAAAGCGTCGCACGCGACCATCAAAAAAGTGAAAGAACGTGGCGGAAGCGCCATCTCTGCGCTGACATCGAATGATCACGAGCTTTTGAGCCGCAAGTCGCTCATCGAAAAGCGTCTGATTCATGCGCTTGACCGTCGCAATTTACAATTATTGTATCAGCCGCAAGTCAATTTACAGACTGGTAAAGTTGAAAGCGTAGAAGCGCTTGTGCGCTGGGAAGACTCTGAAATCGGCATTGTGACCCCGGACGAGTTAATACCAATCGCAGAAGAAAACGGCATGATCAACGAAATTGGTCTGTATATGCTGGAGTCAATATGTATTCAATTAAAAGAATGGCAAAATCGTGGAATCGATATGAAAGTCAGTCTGAATACGTCTATCCGGGAATTCCGCGACAAAGACATGGCCAAGATCTTTCTTGAGCAGATTCAACTGAACGGCTGCAATCCAGCTTCATTGGCGATTGAAATTACGGAGCGTTTCGCTTTAGAAGCGGAAGCCGAACGTTCGATTATTAAACAAATGCAGAAACTGAATGCGGCTGGCATTACATTTTCACTTGATGACTTCGGTACAGGATATGCAGCATTCCGCTATATGCTGATGCTGCCAATCACCAATTTGAAGATTGACCGCTCTATTATCAAGTACATTACGAAACAGGAAAAAATGCAGAAATTGATCAACGGTATGATTCAATTCGGCAAAAGTATGGATCTCCAGGTCACGGCAGAAGGTGTTGAAACCAACGAACAATTGGAATTATTACGCGCGATGAATTGCGATTTGATCCAGGGTTATATTTCCGGTTACCCAATGACAGCGGTAGACTTGGAAAAATGGCTTAAAGTTTCCGAAACAATCTAATACACAAACAACAAAAAATCGGCATGTCCCAATCAATTCTGGGTCATGCCGATTTTTTTTTGCACGCGCTTGGCCATTTGTTTGAACACAAGCTGCATCAATACTTCCGCGAACACCAACCCCATCGCAACAGCGCCTGAAATCATCAGGGCCTCTGAAGCAAAAGTGATGGCCTCCAAATAATTGTTTTCCACAATATTGCGCATTGCGTTATATGCCTTGCTGCCAGGCACGAGCGGGATAATGCCGGCTACACTGAAAATGATCATCGGCATCTTGAATCTCTTCGCCAATAAATGCGCAACCAATGCCACACTGAAAGCACCTGCAAAAGTCGCCTGGACCGGATCTTCAAGAAACAGCACGAACACGCGGTAGATCAACCAACCCGTCATGCCGACCAGTCCACAACTGAGCAGCGTCCTTCTTGGCGTATTGAAAATGACGCCGAAAGCCATGGATGCGAGAAAACTTAAAAATGCTTCTAATGGCCAGTTCATCGTACCCCTCCTTTTAAAATGACAATACGAGTGCGATGCCTGCACCAATAGCAAATGCCGTCAGAAACGCTTCTGCTCCTTTGGACAGACCTGATACAAAATGGCCAGCCATCAAATCGCGAACAGCGTTCGTAATCAGTAGTCCTGGAACAAGCGGCATGATTGACCCAATGATTATCGTATCCAAATTTCTGCCATAGCCCGAGTAAACTGCCAGCAAGGCCAATACTCCGATTGCCAACGCTCCAACAAACTCCGCAAAAAACTTCACACGCGTTTTTTCCAAAATCGTCTCCACTATAATAAAGCCCGTTCCGCCAAAAGCAAACGCGAAAGGCAAATCGCTCCAGCTGCCGCCTAACAAAATCAGGAAACAGCCGCTCGCCGTTGCGGCAGCTAAAATTTGAAGCCATATATTGAACATGTAATTCGTACGATCGATTATCTTTAACTCTTCATATGCCTCTAAAAGTTCCAACTCACCTGCAACCAATTTTCTTGATACCGAATTTACGAGCGCAACACGTTCGAGGTCGGTGCGCCGGCTACTGATGCGCACAAAACGCGTCGCCAGTTTATCACTCGGTGAAAACATGATGCCTGCAGGCGTTACGAAACAATGGGAGTCTGTCATTTTCTGTGAAATGGCCATGCGGATCATCGTATCTTCCACGCGATACGTCTCCGCGCCATTTTCCATTAATAGCTTGCCAGCCAGTAAAAAGCAATCGAGGGCAAGCTCGCGTCTAGAT
>JBFIXY010000175.1:0-4224 GCA_041605655.1 Planococcus sp. (in: firmicutes)
ATGGATTGCGGAACAAGGGGAACAGGTTGCCGGATTCCATGTCTATTACAAAGATGGTGATCAGTTCAATTTGGTGATTCCTGAAAAATGCATCGAATTGCCAGCAGCATCAACAAACCCGGATTTACGAGGCCGGGGAGTAGGCCGGACAATGGCCAATCATTGCTTTGCAGAATTG
Organism: Planococcus sp. (in: firmicutes); assembly: GCA_041605655.1. GTDB lineage: Bacteria > Bacillota > Bacilli > Bacillales_A > Planococcaceae > Planococcus. Next base: position 179 of record JBFIXY010000175.1, read on the forward strand.
CAAATAGATGGATTTGAATATATTTTTACCGACTGGCGCACTGCCAATCATTTGGCTGCGTATTTCTGGCCGCGTCTCGGTTTCGAACCGGTCATGGTGCGCATGTCGCGTCAAATCGATCCGCGCATTGCGTGGGCGCATGGTAGATGAAATCATTCTCAATAATTTAAGTAGAAAGAAACGTTCAAAACCGGGTGCCGGTTTTGGGCGTTTTTTTGCGAACACATCTATTTGACAATTTACGATTACAATTGTAAACTAAAATTAGTTGATTACATATGTAAACGGGGGGTGAGTTTTCATGGCCGAAGAAGAAAGAGTGGAGATCACCGATGCTGAATGGGAAATCATGCGCGTTGTCTGGACGCTTGGGCACGCGACAAGTAAAGAGATTATAGAAGTGTTGCAGGTGAAGAAAGAGTGGAAGCCGGCGACAACGAAAACGTTTATTGGTCGTCTTGTAAAAAAAGGGATGCTGCTAGCAGAACCGCAAGGCAATAAATTCATTTATTCAGCAGGCATCAGTGAGAAAGGCAGTGTGGAAAATGCGATTGACAGGTTATTTGGGCAAATCTGCAGCCGCGCAACCGGTAAGACAATTGCCGATATGATCTCAAAAGCACTTCTTAGTCATGAAGACGTCCGATTATTGCAAGCGGCGTTAGATGCCAAAACAGACCAGAGTGTCGATGTAGTCCCTTGCAATTGTATTCCGGGCCAATGCCAATGCAAAAATGAGCACAATATCAATTGTCACTGAGATAGAAGGAGTTGAGTGGATTATGGAAAAAACATTGAATGTAGAAGGCATGACGTGTGCAGCTTGCGCAAAAGCGGTTGAACGAGCGGTCAATAAATTGCCAGGGGTGAGTGAGTCGAACGTCAACTTGGCGACTGAGAAAGTGAAAGTCATTTACGATGAAGGTGCAGTTTCAGTACCGGATATCCAGGAAGCTGTCGAAAAAGCAGGATATAAAGCGAGCACAGACAGCGCTGTAAAAAGTTTCGTGATTGAAGGCATGACTTGTGCATCTTGTGTACAAGCAGTTGAGAGAGCTACGCGGAAATTGCCGGGAGTAGAAGAGTCGAATGTGAACATGGCGACTGAAAAAATGGTCATTCGCTTTGATCCATCCGCTTTGGCTGTTTCTGATATCAAAGCAGCTGTCAGCGACGCTGGCTACGACGCCCATGAAGATGAGGCGACTGTTGATTCCGCCGATGAAGACCGTGAGAAAAAACAATTGCATATTAAAGAGATGTGGAGAAGGTTTTGGATGTCCGCTGCTTTAACTGTGCCATTACTCGTTATTTCGATGGGGCATATGTTCGGCATGCCGATGCCAACCCTATTAGATCCTGAGGTCAATCCGGCGAATTTCGCCTTGATTCAATTGCTATTAACCATTCCCGTAATGATCTTGGGAGCGAAATTTTTCACAGTTGGATTCCGCACTTTATTTAAAGGGCATCCGAATATGGACTCGCTTATTGCATTGGGAACGAGTGCAGCATTTGTGTACAGTTTGGTTGTTACGGTATTCATCGTCGTAAGCGATACGCCTGCCAATAATCTGTATTACGAATCAGCAGCAGTCATTTTGACGCTAATTACGTTAGGGAAATATTTTGAAGCCTTGTCAAAAGGAAAAACGTCCGAAGCCATCAAAAAGCTGATGGGCATGACACCGAAATTTGCAGTGGTATATAGAAATGGAGAAGAGCGTGAAGTTTCAATTGATGAAGTGGTGGTTGGCGATATCCTTATCGTCAAGCCGGGAGAAAGAATGCCGGTTGATGGTGTTGTTACAGAAGGGAGCACATCTGTTGACGAATCCATGATTTCTGGCGAAAGTTTGCCGAGTGAAAAAGCTCCGGGGGATGCGATTATTGGGGCCAGCATTAACAAAAATGGAGCGATTCATTACAGAGCGACGAAAGTAGGCAAAGACACGGTGCTTGCGCGAATTATTAAATTGGTGGAAGATGCGCAAGGTTCGAAAGCTCCGATTGCTCGATTAGCAGATGTCATATCTGCTTATTTCGTGCCAATCGTTATCGGTTTGGCAATTATTTCCGGCCTGGCTTGGTATATCGGTGGACAAACAGGTGTCTTTGCACTCACCATCGCCATTTCCATATTGGTTATCGCATGTCCATGTGCACTTGGCCTTGCAACGCCGACAGCTATCATGGTCGGCACCGGGAAAGGCGCTGAATACGGTGTGCTGATCAAGAGCGGCGAAGCATTGGAATCGACTCATAAAATCCAGACCATCGTTTTTGACAAAACAGGAACAATTACTGAGGGGAAACTAAAAGTCACAGATATTGTATTGGCATCCGATATGATGACAGAAGAACAATTGCTGACGCTTGCAGCTACAGCTGAAAAAGGATCTGAACATCCGATCGGTGAAGCCGTCGTTGCCGCTGCTGCTGAAAAATCTTTAACTCTTGCGAAAGGGATGGCCTTCAAAGCAATCCCGGGTCATGGTCTAGCAGTTGAAATAGACGGAAGCAATGTGTCGATCGGCAATCGTAAATTGATGGAAAGGCATAATATTTCACTTGAACCGATTTCTGGAGCAACTGACAGTTTAGCGAATAAAGGCAAATCATTGCTGTTCATAGCGGTAGATGGAAGACTAGCGGGCGCGATTGCAGTGGCTGATACCATTAAAGAATCCAGCGCTTTGGCGATCCGAAAGCTTCAGAATATGGGAATAGAAGTCGCTATGTTGACGGGGGACAATAAACTGACTGCAGAAGCGATTGCCAAGCAAGTTGGTGTGGATCGTGTCCTGAGTGAAGTGTTGCCGGAAGACAAAGCGGACGAAGTGAAAAAACTTCAGGCAGAAGGCAAGGTTGTGGCAATGGTCGGAGATGGTATAAATGACGCTCCTGCATTGGCGCAAGCAGATATCGGCATCGCAATTGGTTCAGGCACCGATGTTGCAATGGAATCAGCAGACATTGTGCTGATGAGAAGCGACTTGATGGATGTTCTGACTGCAGTGGAATTGAGCAAATCGACAATTAAAAATGTAAAACAAAATTTATTCTGGGCTTTCGCCTATAACATTCTAGGAATTCCAGTGGCGATGGGCCTCTTGTATTTATTTGGCGGTCCGTTGTTAAGTCCAATGATTGCCGCTGCCGCAATGAGCTTCAGTTCGGTATCGGTTTTAATCAATGCTTTAAGACTGAAAGGCTTTAAACCGGCGATGGCTTGAAGGTGAATGGAGGGGTAGAAGATGGGAAACCGATTGGATATGGTGCTTTATACGCGGCCTAACTGCAGCGACTGTCAGGATGCGAAGTCCTATCTCGCATCCAAGGACATTCCTTTCACACACAAAGATGTAGAAGACGAGACGGATTTGGAGAAAGACATGAAAGAAATATCCGGCAGCCGCATCGTCCCGTTATTCGCTTTTTATAAAAAAGGGTTGTTCGGGAAACGTAAACTAGATCGTCATTTTATTGGTTTTGAACAAAACAAAGAAGAGCTTCAACGCTTGTTTAAGCTCTTATAAGCAAAAGACCGCTGCTTTTTTTGAGGCAGCGGTCTTTTAATTATTGCGGAATACCCAGGCGCGTTGGGCGACAAAGCCGAAGATGAAGAGAATGGTATCGACAACTACTTTCAGGATGACTTCTCCGCGGCCGAGCCATTCGGCATAGAGAAAATGGACGGAGGCTGCAGAGACCAACATGATGAAGGCGGCCAATAAATAATAGCGCAAGAAAGATTGCCGGCTGCCTTGTTTGAATACTTTATTGCGGTTGATGTAGTAATTGAATAATGACGATAGAATTCGTGCCGCAACAGTGGCGAAAATAATGAATAACTCTGGCGCTTCATCGCGCAGCAATTGGATGAAAATCCAGTACAGGCCAATATCCAATCCGAAAGAAGCGGCTCCTGAAATTCCATAAAGCAGAAATACTTTGTAAATATGAAATGAGTCCTTGAGTGGATGGAAATGCGATGATTTATTGTCATCCAAATATACGGTTTCAATCGTCACTTCCGATATGGG
>JBFIXY010000176.1:0-4221 GCA_041605655.1 Planococcus sp. (in: firmicutes)
ACGACCTTGAATCAGGTCTGCTAAAAGTTCTGAACCGAGCATGCTGTAGACTGTGCCGTTGCCTCCGTAACCGAGTAAATAATAATAGCGCTCGAATTCCGGATGACGCCCGATGGATGGCAGCTGATCGCCAGATTCACCGAATGCGGCTGACCAAGAAAACTCCGTTTTAAACGAATACATCGGGAATAACGCTTTCACTTGTTGCGACAATTTTTCCGCGCGATCAACCAGGTGCTTTTCGCTTGCCCCTACTTCTGAAAATGGCTCATCCAGTCCACCTGCTATGATGCGATTGTCGTCGGTCGTTCTTAAATATAAGTACGGACGCTGAGTTTCCCAAATTAGCGCTCGGTCTTCCCAATCCCCTAGATCTTCGATTGGCGAAGAGGCCACAACGAAAGAACGGTTCAATTCAAGCTGCTTCTGCTGTAAAAAAGGCGCATTGTCATATCCGACTGCAAATACAATTTGACCCGCTAAAAAATCACCGGAAGAAGTTGTGAGCTCAACACTTTCTTTCTCGTGACTATAATGGATAATTTCGACTTCCTCAAATAGATCGACTCCATCCTCTCTCGCTTGATCAATTACACCTTGACTGAACAATAGCGGATTCACTTCAGCATCGCCGAAAGTGATTAAGGCGGCCTCTTTCGAAAATGGGTAATGCTGCTCGATTGTCTCTCTGTCCCAATACTCCACTTCAAACCCATGCCGCTGCAGCATTTCAAACTCCTTCAATAACCTATCTGCATCCGACTTTTCAGAGGCGAAATACAAACTTTTTCGCGAATGGAAATTGCAGTCATGGGCAAGGTCCTGAGCTGTTTTCTTTAACTGACCCACAGCTTCTCGGCAAGCCTTATAGAACAATACGGCATCATCTTCCCCGATTTGCTGCGCCAATTCATGAAGCATGATATCGTTCGAGTATTGCAGCAACCCGGTATTCGCCGACGTGCTGCCATGTCCAATTTTGTCTTTGTCGATCAACGCAACGGAAAGCCCTTGTTTTCTCAATGTATACGCACTAAGCGCTCCAGACATTCCGCCGCCGATTACAATGACATCATATTTCGCTGCTGGCAGTTTCCTGTCATTCTTGCGTTCTTCTTTATATTCTGTTGTGCTCCAATACAATTCTCCAGTATGCAAGTTCACGCGAGTTCCCCGTTTCGTCTGTTTTCTCTTCATTACCCGGTCGCGGCTCTACACAAAACCCTGGAAATCGTTCATCACAAATTTAAAGCGATAAAAAAAACACCTTTTGACATATTCGGATGTCAAAAGGTGTTTCATTATTGAACGGTTTTCAAAACGATGGTTTGCACTTCTTCGTCCGTCATATAAATTCCATGGACTGCCATTAATTTCATACGCAATTCGTCTGTAAGCTTGGTAGCATCATAAGCACACACCGAAATTGCGTTTTTCTCTGGCACAATCGTATCTAATTTGGTTTCATACTCCACAATTTCACGTTCAATGTCTTCTTGTGCGCCCCATTCAATATGCCCCCATGTCCGAACAGCTTGTCCATTTTCAAGCAAATGGACAGTCGCTTCGTCAAAATGCTTTAAAATGGTCGAGGGATGAAAAGAGCTATTGCGCCAGTAAAAATCAAAATTATTTATGAACAATAATTGCTCCAATTCATCTTCTGTAAGTTGGTTTTCCAATTCTTTGCGAACCTTTGGATATATGCGCGTGTTTTCGACGAACAAAACATAATCCCCTTGTTTGATCCCAAAAACGATATATGAAACTGCATTTTCGATGTATTTATCAAGCTCTTGTGAACAATAAAGTATGTGGCCGGTTTCTTCTCGCAGCAAAACTTCGCTCATTTCTTTTACATTTTTGTCTATCATCAAGGCCCTCCTCAGGCTAATCTCGTTAGCTATTCACTGAAAGCCGACAGCATAATGCAAAAAAAGAAAGAAGCTTTACACAACTATATAGGAGCTTCTATCGATAAGATAGTTATTAGCTTATATTTTTTGGATTTTTTTGTCTATTCATCATAAAAAAAAAAACAGCTTTTCAGCTGTCTCAGCTTGTAGACAATGTCCTATTAAAATGAATAACGTTGTATAATCTCCAAGCGGGCTGGCCACTTCGCTTTCCGTGGGCTCAGCTTCAGCCTCCTCGCGACTTACGTCCCTGCGGGGTCTTCAGCTTTCGCTGTCCCACAGGAGTCTTCGTGGCCAGACCGCTTGGAGGATGTCAGTTTTCATCAAAGTGAGTTATCTGGCAGCTCTTTCTATTCACACTAATTCTACTAATTTTATTACACTATTCAAGGATCTGGAACACCAAGCGGCGAAGGGCACGGATGTGCTCCTGCATCGCTCCGCTAGCTTCGTCCGCTTAGTGTGTAGGACCCGTTTAAACGCAGATAAATATTAAACTATTCTTTTGTCGACAAACTAAGACAGCCATCCAGCTGTCTTCACTGTTTACGCGTTCTCGTCGCTTTTTAGAAACTTAAGCATTTCTGCATTGAATTTTTCGGGTTCATCCGCATTTATGCCATGTCCGCTTTCTTCAAAAGGCACGAGAACAGCGTTTGGAATTTTTTTCTCTAAAACCTCTGCCAGCTCAAATGAGCAAATGCCGTCTTTTCTGCCATGAAAAATAGTCGTTGGAATTGTGATGTTGCCGATTTCGTCACGTAAATCCTCATCCCGCAAAGAGATGGCGGAAAGAATGGTAGAATGCGCTCCTGCTTCCAACCCTAAGGTCTGGAACCAATGATTAAACTCAGGTGATTTTTTCTTTTCGAAAAACATGTCTGCAAACTGTCCTAAAAAGGCAGGTCGGTCTTCTTTTAGCTGCTTGATGATGTCATCGACACCTGAAGGCGGCAAACCGATTTCAAAATCGTCCCGTTGCGTGAACAGAGGAGCTGCCGGGCCCATTAACAATAGCTTATCCACTTTATCTTGTCCGTATTCTGTTAAATAACGAATAGCAATCGGTCCACCCATCGAAAATCCTGCAAGTACGAAATTATCGAGTTCCAAGTGATCGACGACGGCTTTGACGTCGCTTGCTGCTGTATCATAATCATAGCTAGACCATGGCTTATCCGATTTTCCATATCCTCGCAAATCTATGCCGATATACCGGAAATTATTGGTGGCTAATTCACTTACCTGCGATTCAAACGCCTTATTGTTCAATGGCCATCCGTGGATAAAAACGACTGGTTGTCCTATGCCAATGTCTTCCGCGTAAACTTTAACGCCAGCTTCAACTTCAATATAATGTCCCAATGTGCTATTCCTCCTCATTTATTATTAACTGTTTAATCATTCCCTTATCCTTAATTTTTAAACAATTCAGATAATTTTAGCTGTGCATTTTTTATGTCAATTTAGCCATTTGTCCAAATTTTTTCAGTTTGCCATTCTTGCATATGTTTTGGGGCAGTGGGACAATTATGAAAATGAAATTGTAAAAGGAGCGGACTCAATGGCTCGACGTTCAAATCCAGAACCGAAAAATCAATTGATTTACACACAGCAGCATCTTGCGAACGAGCGCACGTATCTTGCTTGGATCCGAACAGGAATTTCCATCGTCGGCGTCGGCTTCCTAGCCACGAGCCTCCATTTTACAATGGGCGTCATCCGCAACCAATTCGTTGATGTCTTTACCATTGCACTCGGTATTTTCGCTTGTATTTTCGGGCTGACAATCATCTTTTCCGCCACTCAAAATTATAAGAAAAAAAGGATGCAAATCATCAACGAAACTTTTTATCCATCGAATATGCACATCACGCTGATTTCTTCCATGCTTTCAGTCATGATCATCATGGTGATCATCTACTTTTTCATGATTATGTAACGGCGTTGCCCTAAAGGAGGTCATGAGTTGGATCCACTATATATTATAGAAAATCCCCAAAAACTAAAACCGGCTTTCCAGCCCGTCATCAGTGCTGCCACGCACACTGTCATCGGCTATGAATTGCTTGGCCGTTTTGAAGAAAACGACGAATGGCTCAGCCTAACCAGCTTTTTCAAAGATCCGGATGTACCAGACGATTTCAAAATTGAGGTTGACCGCACATTGCTACAACAAGCGGTCGATCAAATGATTATTATGCAATCGGATGGCGTGTTGTTTATCAATCGCAACGTAACGCAATTATTGACCAATGCAGGAGAAGACTTCCTTCACGGCTTGCAAGAGCTTGAAGGAAGAGGA
>JBFIXY010000177.1:0-4219 GCA_041605655.1 Planococcus sp. (in: firmicutes)
CAAGGTGCAACGCTTGTAGTAGCAGAACGACCGCTTGAAGTAGAAGACGCTGCAGTTTTGATTGTCGAAGATACGGATCGTGCATTGGGTCTGATTGCTGCAAAATTTTACGGCTACCCTTCAAAATCGCTTCACATGATCGGCGTTACAGGAACTAACGGTAAAACGAGTGTAGCAGGCATTTTGCATTCGATGCTGATGGAACTTGGCGAAAAATCTGCTCTGACAGGGACGATCGGCTTTAATTTGAATGGTAAATTGCATCAATCGGCAAACACGACTAGCGATGCGTTGACTACTCAAAAAATGATTGCCCGTGCAAAAAATGAAGGCTGTACGCATATGACGATGGAAGTGTCTTCGCACGGCTTGGTGCTCGGCCGCTTGGCTGGTGTAGAGTTCAACACCGCGATTTTCACGAACTTAACGCATGACCATTTGGATTTCCATGGAACAATGGATGAATATGGCCATGCAAAAGGATTATTGTTTTCTCAGCTGGGACAGGATTTGCAAAAAAAGAAAAGAGCCGTGTTAAATGCAGATGATCCGTGGTCGAAACGCTATGCTAAAATGACGCCGCATCCTGTTTATACGTATGGCATCAAGGAGCACGCTCAATTTAGAGCGTCTGATATTGAGATGGATAATGCAGGAACAAGGTTTAAATTGGCTTCCCCAGAAGGTGAATATGAAGTGTCGATGAAGTTATTGGGACACTTTAATGTTTTAAATGCATTGGCGGGGATCACCGCTTTATGTGCGGAAGGCTATGAGCTGAATGCAGTGCTTGAAGCATTGTCGCACATCGCACCTGTTGAGGGACGTATGCAAAAAGTCGATTTGGAAGCGCCGGTTTCGATTTTTATCGATTATGCGCATACACCTGACGCAATCGAAAAAGCGATTGATGCAGTAGCGGATTTCAAAACGAACCGGATCATCTTTTTGGTGGGTACTGGGGGCAATCGCGACAAGACAAAACGACCGATTATGGCGGCGAAAGCATCGGTTGCGGATTACGTCGTTTTAACGACTGATGACCCGCGGCATGAGGAATATGACAGCATCTTAAAAGATCTCAAGGCGGGGATGACGCATTCTCACTTTGCCTGCATCGGAGATCGTGTCGAAGCGGTTAAGCACGCGATTGATCAGGCAGAACCTGGAGATATCATCATTCTTGCCGGCAAAGGCCACGAGGATTACCAAATTATCGGGGCTACGAAATACCCGCATAGCGACAAGGATATTGCAGTGGAAAGAGCGATAGAAAAATTCCTGTAAAAGAAGCCACAATTGGCTTCTTTTTTCATGATGGCCATTGAAATTTCTTGTCTTTTGCGGCCCCCTTCTCTAATATGAGAAGAGTAGAATTAAAGGAGCGTATAAACATGTCAGACCAATTAAAACAAGATATTCAAAATAGAAGAACTTTCGCAATCATTTCCCACCCGGATGCCGGGAAAACAACTTTAACTGAAAAGCTTCTGCTATTCGGCGGTGCTATTCGTGATGCTGGAACGGTAAAAGGTAAGAAAAGTGGTAAATTCGCTACATCCGACTGGATGGAAATCGAAAAGCAACGTGGAATTTCGGTTACTTCATCTGTTATGCAATTCGATTACGATGGAAATCGCGTGAACATCCTGGATACCCCTGGTCACCAGGATTTCAGTGAAGATACATACCGCACATTGATGGCGGTTGACAGTGCAGTGATGATTATTGATGTTGCAAAAGGAATCGAAGCACAGACTGTAAAATTGTTCAAAGTGTGTAAAATGCGCGGTATTCCAATTTTTACGTTTATCAACAAAATGGACCGCCAAGGAAAAGAGCCACTTGAATTGATGGAGGAACTTGAAGAAGTTCTTGGTATCCAATCGTATGCTATGAACTGGCCAATCGGCATGGGGAAAGAATTCCTTGGAATATACGACCGGTACAACAAACGCATTGAACCGTTTCGTTCTAAAGGAGATCGATTTATGCCATTAGATGAAAATGGCAGACTATCCGGCGAGCACGAAATGACTAAAACATCCTATTATACGCAGGCGCTTGAAGACATTGATCTATTAAATGAAGCAGGCAATGACTTTTCAATCGAACAAGTGAAAAAAGGTGAATTGACGCCTGTATTCTTCGGTAGCGCATTGGCGAATTTCGGTGTGGAAACTTTCTTGGAAACGTACCTGCAATTTGCACCACCGCCACAACCGCGTCTTACGCAAGATACTGAACTGATTGATCCTTTGGAAATGCCTTTTTCTGGATTTATCTTCAAAATACAAGCGAATATGAACCCAGCTCACCGGGACCGTATTGCCTTTGTCCGCATTGTGTCCGGTAAATTTGAAAAAGGCATGAATGTTACATTGGCGCGGACAGGGAAGTCGTTCAAATTAACTCAAACAACTCAGTTTCTTGCGGATGACCGCGAAACAGTGAATGAAGCAGTTGCGGGCGATATTATCGGTCTTCATGATGTAGGCAATTATCAAATCGGCGATACGATAACGAGCGGGAAGAAGTTCCAGTTTGAAAGCTTGCCACAATTTACACCAGAGCTATTTGTGAAAGTGACAGCAAAAAATGTCATGAAACAAAAGCATTTCCATAAAGGGATATTGCAGCTCGTTCAAGAAGGCGCAATCCAATATTATAAGACATTGCATTTGGAAGAAGTAATTCTCGGTGCGGTCGGTCAGCTTCAATTCGAAGTGTTCGAACACCGGATGAAAAACGAATACAATGTAGAAGTGCGAATGGAGCCAGTTGGCAATAAGATTGCCCGTTGGATTGAAAATGAAGAGGATGTAAAAGAATCAATGTCTAGCAGCCGCTCGATGCTTGTAAAAGATCGGTACGACAATTTGGTCTTCTTGTTCGAAAATGAATTTGCGACACGTTGGTTCCAAGACAAAAATCCGGAAATTAAATTGTATAGCCTTCTGTAAAACCTGCTTCGGCAGGTTTTTTTTGTTATGAACGAAGAGGTGACAAATGTGTGCCACGGGTCGCTAAAGTTTGCGGTTACAACTGTTTTTTTTTATGATTAAAGGATAAGGAAAAGAGAGGGTATGAAGTGATGAAAATCAGCGATTTTTCGATTAAAAGGCCAGTTTTCACGATTGTTACCATGTTTTTAGTCATCATTTTAGGTGCCGTTTCATTTTTAAAAATTCCAGTAACTTTAATTCCTGAGTTAAATCCGCCAATTGGCGTAGTTGTGACCAATTATCCGGGTGCAAGTCCGACAGAAGTTAGTGAGAAAGTGACAAGGCCGTTAGAAGCAAGTTTATCGACTTTACCAGGTATCGAATCGCTTCAGTCTTCTTCAGAAGAAGGCTCGAACTTCATATTATTGGAATTCGACTGGTCGACTAATATCAACGAAGTCCAGACGGATATCATGCAGCGTATCGATCAAACCCCGATTCCGGACGATTCAAGCAAACCGCAATTTTTCAAATTCGATCCTTCGCAATTTCCAGTTATTCAATTGGCGGTCCGGGCAGCTGAAGGCGGAGAAGATGTCCGCGTTTTAGCTGAAGAGCTTGAGAAGGAATTGTTGCAAACAGAAGGAGTAGCAAGTGTTAACATTTCAGGCTCACTGACTGAGCAAATCCTGATTTCCTTAGATCAGGAACTTTTGGAAGAGAAAGGATTGCAGCAATCGGATATCGTCCAGGTGATCCAAGCTAATAATATTTCCTTGCCTGGTGAACCGATTCAGACAGATGATGGTCGTCAATTGACGACCCGTGTTATTAGTTCGCTGGCTGGTGCAGACGAGATTCGTGATTTGGTCGTGACGGTAAATCCGATGGACGGCGATAATGTAACCGTTGGCGATGTAGCCGAAGTAACTTTGGGCGAACAGGAACTCAGCAGTGAAACACGAGCGAATGAGGAACCGGCAGTGCTCCTATCCGCTTTGCAGGAATCGGGAGCGAACACGGCCGATGTTTCTGAAGCGTTCCAAACAAAACTTGATGAACTGTTGCAGGAAAAACGCTTTGAAGGCGTTCAAACCGATGTACTGTTCGATCAAGGAGATTATGTGAAATTAGCAGTGGGCAATATCGGGCAAACGCTCATATATGGTGGTATTTTCGCGATGCTGGTGCTGTTCTTCTTCTTGCGCGGCATCAAAAGTCCAATCATTATCGGCGTTGCGATTCCTTATTCAGTCATCGTTACCTTTGTCTTA
>JBFIXY010000178.1:0-4215 GCA_041605655.1 Planococcus sp. (in: firmicutes)
AAAGACATTCAACGGTCCGCCGAATCCAGCTTCCGCGTCCGCAACAATCGGCGCAAACCAATCAAAGCCTTCAGTGGATTCAACGCTGTCAATCTGGTCTGCTCGCTGCAAAGCCCGGTTTATTTTTTTCACTACATCGGGCACTGAATTGACCGGATATAAACTTTGGTCCGGGTACATCTGACCAGCGGAGTTCGCATCTGCCGCTACTTGCCAACCGCTCAAGTAAATCGCTTGTAGACCTGCTTTTACTTGTTGCACCGCTTGGTTGCCAGTCAGTGCACCCAATGCATTTACGAAATCCATTTCATGAATTGACCGGAAAAGACGTTCAGCACCTTTTTTAGCTAATGTATGTTCAATAAGCACCGAGCCGCGTAATTTAACAACTTCTTCCGCTGTATAAGGGCGTTCAATGCCGTTCCATCTGCTGTCTTGTTCCCAGCTCGATTTTAATTCCTGTGCTTGCTGTTGCTTGTTCGTCATATCCAATCCATCCCTTCGAATAAAAGATTTTATTAACTGTATTAATACAGTTTGTTTTGATGTATATTACTATATAACAGAATAATTTGATTGTCTTGAAAATTCGATAAAAGCGGATATGGATCGACAAGAGAAGAAATTACACGATAAAAGCATATGGAAGGGGAATGGTGGCATGAAAAATCAGGTCTTGGAGCAAATGGGAGCAATTATCGGAGAATGGGTGCCGAAAGAAGCGTCAGTTGCAATTGCATCTGAAAATACGTATATCTACTATAAAGCGGGTGCGCATGATCTGAAAATCGCTGAAGGGCAACCTGTCATTTCAGGCAGTATTGCAGAGCGGGCCGGCAAGGAACGTAAACGTATAGAGATGATGGTCGAAGAGACCGTGCTTGGTACTGCATATTTTGGCATCGGCTATCCGGTCGAAGTGGATGGCAAAGATGGTGTTGTCGTCGTCATTTTGCCACCGGATTTCGCGCTTCGCAGACTGCAGCCACTCAAATTCCTCACAGGAAAATTGGAAGATGCCTGGCGTCCAGTTCCTGTAGAGCGCGTTTCCCATATCGAGAGCAGCCAAAAGAAAACCTGGTTTTATACAGATGAGGAAAGCTATTGTTCAATCCACACGCTGAAAAACCTGCGAACGCAATTGCCGGACTGCTTTTTGCCAATTCACCGTGCATATATTGTGAATATCCATCATATAGAAGAAATCACACGTGATATGGCTTCGAATTACCAGTTGACCATGAAAGACGGATCCATTTTGCCGGTTAGCCAAAACTATACAGCGAGCGTCAGAGGAAGACTCGGGTTCTAATTTGGCATTTACATAAAATCGGTGCAATGGAGGTGATTAACAGAAGACAAGACGGGGTAAAGTTCCTTTAACCGAAAGGAGCTGATGAGGATTGGCGAATGAACAGTTTTTTCATTTTGAAGATGATGGGATCATACCGAACAATCCGACTTTGAACGTCTTATTTTATCCGGCTGTGTTTAAAGAGAATCTGCACAACATCGAACAAACTTTCAATCGCCATAATTGGCTCAATAGTTGGAGTGGAGGAGTGTTCGATTACCACCATTATCATAGCAATACCCATGAAGTGCTCGGAGTCCATTCGGGGTCCGCGACTTTGCAGCTGGGCGGGGAGCAAGGAGAATCCATAAAAGTGAAAGCGGGCGATGTCGTCATTTTGCCAGCTGGTACAGGACATAAACGAATTGAAGCATCTGACGACTTTGAAGTGATCGGCGCTTACCCGCACGGCGTCAGTTATAATGTGAAGACTGGAAAAACAGATGAGCGGCCATATGTTCTTGAAGACATTCAAAATACGCCATTGCCACAAACAGATCCTGTTTACGGCAAGACAGGCCCTTTAATTGAACGTTGGAAATAACCAACCCCGAACCGCAAGAGCGGTTCGGGGTTGGTTTACTTTATGTAGCAGGTTCCACCGGTGCGCCGTCAAATGCCGACTGGTAAATCTTCCGAATATCCGCTTCTTCTAGCGGCAAAGGGCTTCTGGCGAGAATTCGTTTTTGTTTGACGCCGTCCGCAGTCAAACTTTCAAGAGCCGATTCCGGCACATTGAATCCGGACAAAGTAGAAGGGATGCCGACATCTTCGACGATGCGTTTCAATTCATCCACGCATTTATAGGAAGCTTCCTCTTCTGACAAAAAACTTGCGTTGCCGCCGAGTGCTTCAAGAATATCCGCCATACGTTTTGGGCAGCTCTTGCGTATATAGCTCATTACGTAGGGCAGCAGCACTGCATTGGAATCTCCGTGCGGGATGTGAAATTGTCCACCGAGGGGATAAGCCAAGGCATGGACACCGGCAACTCCGGCATTGAAAAATGACAGCCCCGCTAAATAACTTCCTTGGCTCATGTCGGTCCGTGCTTGTCTGTCTTCACCATCCTTAACAGCAGTCCGCAGTGATTTTGAAATTAGCCGGATGGCGTGAAGCGCTAAGGCGTCTGTCGCTGGGCTGGCATTGATGGAAATATACGCTTCAACAGCATGGGTTAAAGCATCGATGCCAGTAGCAGCGGTCACTTTTGGCGGCACGGAGACAGTCAGTTTGGGATCGACAATCGCGACGCTTGCAAGCATATAATCGTGCGTAACGACATCTTTAGACGATTCCAACGACAAAACAGCGATATTCGTCACTTCGGAACCGGTGCCTGCAGTTGTAGGGATCAAGATGAGCGGCAACGCTTTATGTTCAATCTTGCGAGTACCCGTCAAGTTTAAGTAATCGGCCACGTGACCTTCGTGTGTAGCCATTATTGCAGCAAGTTTCGCCAGGTCAAGAGCGCTTCCGCCGCCAACCCCGATGACCAAATCAAACTCATTTTCGCGCGTGAACGCCACTAGTTTTTCGCCAGTATCGAGCGGAGGTTCCGGCACAACATCTGTATAAAGCGAAACATTGAAGCCGGCATCTCGAATAGGTTGTGCAACGCTATCCACTAAGCCGATTTTTGCAAGTGTGGGATCAGTAACAATGAGCACTTTTTTAGGCGAAAAACGTTCGACTTCGGGAAGCAATTGCTCCAATGCTCCCCAGCCCGTGTAACTTAAAGGGGCAAAAACCAATTTAGAAAAAGTCATAGATCTTGTCTCCCGTCATTCGTAATAGCCTTCAGTTGATTTTCGGAATTTACTGAACTGTTCAGCGTCATGACCGAACCAAACATCGGAATTTGTTTCTTGCGCAATTCTTCTAATGCGCTCAACCGTTGAATTATATCCAACCGAATCGTAAAGAATGCCAGGGGGTTTCACAGGCGGTCCAAAACTTTCAGCGGTGTAGACAGCGTCTGAAGCTAGAATGATTCCGCCGGTCTCCGGCAAATTGATGTGCAATCCGAGCATTCCCCACGCATGCCCGCTGCCAAAATTAAGCAGATGAATGCCATCGGCGAGCTTTAAGCCGTCTTCGGTTCTTCGCACGGTTTTCCATTGGAGATTGTTTTTAATCCAAGCATCGATATCTCCCCAAATATAAGCGCCTTCTTTCGTATTTCGGGCATAGGTTTGAAGCGCACCATTCAACTCGTCTTCGTGGACGATAATGGTCGCGTTCGTGAAAAGCTCGAGACAACCCGCATGGTCTAAATGAAGATGGGAGGCGACAACGTATTTGATGTCTTCAGGACGTACACCGAGCTCTTCCAACCGATGGTGCAGATAGCACTCTTCTGGCATGTCGAGCGGGAATAACGATTGCGTGGCTGTGCCCCATCGGCCATTCAATCCAATGGATTCCGGATTGCAGGCAGTGTCAAAAAGGATTTTTCCATCTGGGTGATCAATCAAAACGGTGTAAACGGGGAACTTCACCAGCTCATTGGGCATGTTCGGATTTTCAACGTTTGCCGGATTGTGCATGGAAATCATGAAATTTTTATCCATGCTGAGCTGGCCATTGTCCATCACGTACAATTTAGAATTAGGTTTAATGATTCCTGTCATTAAAAAACCTCCCATCAGAATGAGAATATAATATCACAATTTTCAGAATTTAAACAATATATAATTTTTCCATGAAAAAAACCCTCTACCATTGTTAGGCAGAGGGATTTTCAACCGGCGAATACCGGTGAGAAAAATTCACTATAAAGTTCTTTCAGGATTTTCGTTTCATCTTGTTTCAATACGCCAAACACCAAGCTGACTTCTGAAGAGCCTTGATTGATCATT
>JBFIXY010000179.1:0-4165 GCA_041605655.1 Planococcus sp. (in: firmicutes)
CGTCCAAAGACGGCGATTTTGCGGCCTTGCGCTACAGCTTCGTCAGTAACTTGCTGCAAACGATAAATATTTGAAGCGAATGTAGCAAATATCAATCTGCCATCCACTTTTCTCATAATGTCTTTGATCGTTTCGCCGACTTTGCGTTCCGACATCGTGAAGTTCGGAATTTCGGCATTCGTGCTGTCAGAAAGTAAGCAAAGTACACCTTCGCCGCCAATCTGAGCCATTTTTAATAAGTTAGCTGGTTCGCCAACAGGGGTGAAATCGAATTTGAAATCTCCTGTATGGACGATATTCCCGGGTGGTGTCTTGACGACTACGCCGAAAGCATCGGGAATACTATGAGTTGTCCGGAAGAAACTAACAGATGTTTTGCGGAACTTGATCACATCTTCTTCCTGGATTTCAATCATTTTGGTTTGACGAAGCAAACCATGTTCTTCAAGTTTTTTACGAAGCAAGCCTAAAGCAAGCTTTCCGCCGTATACCGGTACGTTGATCCGTTTCAAAAGATAAGGAATACCGCCAATATGGTCTTCGTGGCCGTGAGTGATGAAAAGGCCTTTGATCTTGTCTGCGTTTTTCACTAAATAAGTATAATCCGGAATTACATAATCGATTCCGAGCAAATCGTCTTCCGGGAATTTGATGCCAGCATCAATAAGGATGATTTCATCCTGAAACTGAACGCCGTACGTATTTTTGCCGATTTCACCTAGTCCGCCGAGGGCGAAAACAGCAACTTGATCGTTTTTAACGAATTTCATCGCTATTCCAAGCTCTCTAGTTCGAAATTCTCGCTGTCTTGCTCGTATTGAAGATGGCTTCCTTCAAGCAGCTGGATGAATTCGATGTTGTAATTGCGGTCTTTCAAATGTTGTCTTACTTCACGCTCGGATGAAGCTTCAACATAGAGGCTCTGAGTGTTTTCGCGAACTGGTACCTCTGCACGGTTTTCCTGATATAATACTTTAAAAATCATATTTTGCTCTCCTTTTACACGTTCAATTAAATTCACTTTCTTTATATTATCACGACCGTGTTTTAAAATAAAGAATAGCCCTCCTAATTCTTTTAGAAGGGCCGAATAATTATGCGATTTTCTTTTTGTTCATGATGCCATTGAGTTGTCTACGCAGTTTCCTTTTTAGACGTTTCAACATGACTATCTCACTCCTTGCGGGCATTATACTATATTTTCTGATTATTGTAAAGATTCGTGTTAACACATGATTAAATACAGAATGGAGATTAAACTATTATGGGAAAACTATTATTGCTCGATATTGATGGGACTTTATTAAACTCACAGAAGGAATTGCCGGAAAGCGCTAAGGCGGCACTAGTGCAAGCCCGTGCGAATGGACACGAATTGGCGATTGCGACTGGGCGTGCACCATTTATGTTTGAAGAACTGAGAGAAGAACTGGACATTTCCACGTTCATTTCGTTTAATGGTCAGTATATTGTTCATCAGCAAAAACCGGTTCATACGGAAGCGTTGAATCCGGATACACTGCAATCGATCTATGATTTCGCAGAAGGGCGCAATCATCCACTCGTCTATATGAACGAAGCTAGGATGATTTCTTCTGTCGAATATCATCCCGATATTGACGAGAGCATCAAGAGTTTGAAATTTCAACATCCGCCTACGGAAAAAGGCTTCCATATGGAAAATGAAATTTATCAAGCATTGATTTTTTGTGAAAAGCAAGAAGAGCAGCAATACCGCAACAACTTTCAAACGGTAGATTTTGTTCGCTGGCACCGGGTTTCGTGCGATATTTTGCCGCAAGGCGGAACGAAAGCGAGTGGCATTGAGCGTTTGATCAAGCTCACTGGCCATAAACTCGAAGATACGATCGCGTTTGGGGATGGATTGAATGATCTGCAGATGATGGGAACGGCTGGATTCAGTGTGGCAATGGAAAATGGTCATGCTGAAACAAAAGCTGTCGCTTCGTATATCACCGAACATGTCGACAACGATGGACTTGCGAAAGCGTTTAAACATCTCGGGTTGATTTAGCCCAAAAGAAAAAAGCTTGGGAGGTTATTCTCCCGAGCTTCTATCAATCGGTGTTGCATTTTCAATTTCAGCAAAAGGGTTTTCGGAATTGATATGGTCGAAAAACATAATGCCATTCAAATGATCGAGCTCATGTTGGAACGCTATAGCGGGCAGTCCTTTTAAGCGCATCTTGAATTCTTCGCCCTGAATGTTGAACGCTTTGATCGTGATTCGGGCGTAGCGCGGAACGTACCCTGGAACCGAGCGGTCGACAGACAGACAGCCTTCACCTGTCGCCAAGTAGGATTTTTCAACCGAATGACTGACAATCTTTGGGTTAATGGCGATCAAGCTCATGTCCTCATCAGTGGAAGGGTCAAAATAAAGAGCGAATATTCGTTTTGACTGATTCACTTGAGGAGCTGCAATTCCAACGCCTGGCCGAAGATCATATTTTTCAATAAGTTCGTCATCTTGGCTGTTTTTCACATATTCCAAAAGACTTTCGGCCAATTCCTTGTCTTCAGCCGATAAAGGAAGTGCCACTTCTTCTGCGCGCATTCTTAAGGTTGGATGGCCTTCACGTATGATGTCTTTCATTAAAATCAACAATATTCATCCTTTCATTCTTGCAGTTATCATAATTATATCGTAAAAAAGCTTTTCAGGAAAAGAAAAGCTTTTGTATGTAGTTGTGTTTTTTAATGGTCAACATTATAGTTAAAGTGAAGATTAAGGGAGGGTTCATATTGAATAAAGTATTTGCGGCCACTGTAGTTTCGAGCGCATTATTATTAGGCGCCTGTTCAGGGTCTGGAGCCGAAGAACAACTTGATACCGTTTTGAAAAGTACATTCGATGCAGAAAAAGAATATCGGGATACTCAAAAAGATATGCAAAAATTGGAAGAAGACGAGCAAAACTTGTTTGAGTCAATTATGTCATTGACAAAAGAAGAGCAAGAAAAGGTCAGTGAGCAAGCTGAAGAAGCATTAGCCTCAGCAAATGAGCGCCTGGAACTTTTAGCAAGTGAGAAAGAATCGATGGCTGCTGCGCAGGAAAGCTTTAAGGAAATTGACGCTGTTATAGAAGAAACAGATGAAAAAAGTATCAAAGAGGGACTGGAAGATTTAAAAGCGAAGATGCAAGAGCGTTTTGAAGCACACGCTGTTTTTGCAGAAGCCTATGAAAATCTCAACAAACAGCAACAGGAACTTTACGGTATGTTGCAAGATGAGAATTCTACACTCGAATCTTTGCAGGAAAAAGCATTGGCGGTAAATAGCCAAAACGAAGTCGTGCAAGAAGCTGTTACAGCATTTAATGAAAAAACTGAACAGTTTAATGAGTTGAAGAAAAGCGTGATCAACGAAATTGAAAAAAGTGAAGAATAAGCGGCCCTTGAGGTCGCTTTTTCTGTGTTATAAAAGCTGGTTAAATCCCACTTCTACTATAGTACAGGGTGAGGTTTTGAACTAGTACAGATTTTTTGGAAACTTATTTTCTATTTTCATATAATGCTTATGGCTGATAGGATAGCTATGATTGACCTGCAAAATTTTCTCACGTATACTGAAAAAGTATATGCATTGTATTACTAATTGAATAAAAAAATTTTAATACAGATAAAGGAGAGTTGCTATTATGGCTGCGAAAAAATCAAAGCAGTTCCAACCAGTGGAAACGCTGCACGCAATCGAAGAAAAATTTGAAATGGTTCAAATTCTGAACGAAGAAGGCGAAATCGTCAACGAAGAGGCGGATCCGAAACTATCCGATGAAGATCTTCAAGAATTGATGCGCCGCATGGTATTCACCCGTATTCTTGACCAACGTTCAATTTCATTGAACCGTCAAGGGCGTCTTGGCTTTTATGCGCCAACTGCTGGACAAGAAGCTTCTCAGTTAGCGTCACATTTCGCATTAACAAAAGATGATTTCATTTTACCGGGTTACCGCGATGTGCCTCAATTGATCTGGCACGGTTGGCCGATTCACCAAGCATTTTTGTTCTCACGTGGCCACTTCATGGGGAACCAAATGGAAAAAGGCTTGAACATTTTGCCTCCACAAATCATTATCGGAGCTCAATTCATCCAAGCTGCCGGTGTAGCGTTAGGATTCCAAAAGCGTAAAAAAGAAGCAGTA
>JBFIXY010000180.1:0-4159 GCA_041605655.1 Planococcus sp. (in: firmicutes)
ATAAAACTGAAAACAGCCGATCCAGCACCAGCAAGCATCAGCACCGCCAAGTTGAAATGGCGGTAACGCGTTACGGCGAAAGCTGCTTCAGCTCCAAGGCCTTGGACGATGCCCGATAATATGAGCCGTGGACCAACGGCATTGCCAAGCAAAACTTCAATCAATGCCGCTAAGGTTTCCGGCAGCAAGGCAGCGCCGGGTTTGCGAATAATGTACATGGAAATAATCGAGACGATAAACCATATGCCAAACATCCATTCATAGGCAATCGGACCGATCAGCCCCGCCCAAATATTTCCTATATGAATAAAAATGAGGTATACAATGCCGAATACCACGCCGAATAATGACATCAATACAACTTCCTTCAATTTCCAATCCTTAAGCATTGTTTTTACCTCCATGAGAAGGACTATTGATACTCATAGACATTGTCATGACCAAATGAGCGTTTTCTGATAGACGTGCATGAGTGAATGACTCTTCGTAAAAAGCGAACACATCATGAATGTCCCCATGAATACCGCTTGCGTAATGCATTGATTCATTTAAGACGCCCCGTTTTTTTGCACGCTCGATCTCCTGATAAATGATCGTCATATAATCTGGATTGTTCATCGGATATAATGCAAATTGGGAAGATACATATTGTTTGGTTTCGTCTGTGTTTAATATGGTGTCATCGTGTTCTAAAAAAGCGTCTCCAGCAGAATCTCCTGGACATCCAACCGAAAAGGTGCCAGACATCGCCACATGCACACCTGTTTTCGCTGCATGCAGCGCAATCGATTTAGCAGTATTGAATACGTGTATTTGTTTTCCACGAATGACCGTTGAAACGTCATCCGTATGCATCCAGACATTCGATGTATCGGTTTCACGCAACGCACCTTTAATGACGGATATAAAATCCCCTGTCATCGGGTGCAACGAAAAACGAAAACCGACGATTTGACTTGTACCACATTGTGAATTCTCCATTTACAAATCCTCCTAAAAAAGTACACAAAAAAGACTGCATCCGCGAAGATGCAGCCACAATTTCATCTATCAAATCCACAAGGAAATAAATCAGAAATGCGCCGCACTTCCTCACGCAGGTCCTAACCTGATCGAGTTATAAGGGATCGAAGCTTGCGCTTGCATCTCAGCCATAATTGGGCACCCCTAGTGCAGAAAACGTATGCAGTTTTTGTGTCGGGCTTACCCGATAAATTTAGTCTAGCTTAGTGCGATTCGGAAGTAAAGTGGTGATTAAAAGATTTTGCAATATATATTTAAAAACATGTGTTGTTTATGATGCCAATGATTGGTATTATAGAAATGATGTAAGTTTGCTATGAGTGTGAATATTATCTTATTTTTCCCTTGCCAATTGCAATAATATTATTATACTAAAAGATTTTTATAATCATTTATTAAATGAAACCTGCTTGTCAGAGCGTTTTATTTATTGGAGGAAGAACATGCGATATCGTGATATAAGTCTAGATGAATTAGAAGAAATTGAACAAGAGCTCCATCTGAAGGAAGTAAATGATGTTGAGTTATTGAATTATACAAAAATCGAAATCTATGATGCGATGCTGACGCATTTGTCTATCTTATGCAAAAAAGATAAAGATTATGTAGATTATTATACTTATATAAAGAATAAATTGATATCCCATTTATTGCGCTATGAATCAAATATTTACGATAGCTTCGCTAATGAACGGATGAAAGCGGAACAAGTGTTGAAAAATGTTCTTAGCTACGATCAAACAAATCCGGTAGCCTCTTACAGACTGGGGTGTCTTTTTTATCTGCAAAAAGAATTCAGTGAAGCGGCGAGCTATTTTCAACATGCATTAGACTTTCAGAAAGAATGCAGCAATAAACTATTTTTACTTAACGCTAAGCAAATCAACCGTGCTGTCCTTTACATCTCGAATTGCTCTCTCCACACAGCTTGCCAAGCCTTAGTCATGGATACTGATCAAGTTGATTCAGAGGGACAAATGAATGAACTTTTCACTAACTTTTTTACCCAACTAAGCAGTAATGAAGGCTTATTAAAGGCACAAGCTATCCGAAAAGTGACATTGGACGGGGTAGTCTTTAAAGCAGTTGAAGAAATTGCAGAATCTAACGAGTTGTCATCAAAAGATACACTTCTGCTATATTTTGTGGAAGATAAAACGCAGCTTTATTACAATGGCATCAAAGAAACCCTGTCTTCGCCTGAAGCGCAAGTATTGCGTCGATTGTTATTAGAAGCCCATAAAAATACAGTAACCCGCATTTGTTTAAAAAATTATTTCTTAGATAGTCACGTAATAACCGGTGCATCAATAAATGCAATCGAACCGGTAATTGAAAATATTAAATCTGTGCTGGCTGAACTTGAAACCCGAATTTCAATCCAGGAAACAGAGGGAGGTTATCAATTAACTGGAGCATTCGAATACATCCTAATGGATCGGGTCGATGACCAATTAGTTGAGTAATAATGCATAAGCTGCTTGAAGACCATGAATAGGTCTTTAAGCAGCTTTTTTGTATGGATCATAAACTTGTTCAAGATATTACCATCTGATGCCACAATAAAAAACAATATATAGAAATTCAAAATTGTATGGAAAATTATAGTCGTATAACCCGGAAATCGACTAATAAATACATTCGTTCATTTTACCTATTCAAAAAATACTGAATATTTTATACAATTTACCAGTACCATAAAACGTTTAGGGGGTCGAATAATGTTAAAAGTATTGTCCACATCTGCTTTAACACTAGCTCTAGTTGGTAGTGCAGTCTTTTCAGGAATGAATTCCACTGGCACAGCTGTAGAAGAATCTAACCACGAACGTGAATTGAGCTTAGCCCATTATGTAGCAGCATCACCAGAATTGGAAGAAAAAGCTAAAGAACTCGGTCTTGATTTATCAAAATCAGATCCGGCTGAAAAATTGGCAAGTACTGGCAGTAAGTTCCAAGAACCTGGCGATAACCATGTTGCCTATAATGTCACTGAAGGCGATGTGCCCGTTCTCGTATTGCTTGCGAAGTATAAAGATGGCGATGAACCGATTGGTGACATGGCCGGTCAAGTGCCAGCACATTATTACGAAGACTTGATTTTTGGTGAAAATTATAATCCATATGAGTTGGAACAATTCCAGCAATATGCTGAATATAACGGGATGAAAGTGCCGACGGACCGGACGATGCAAAACGTCTACAAAGAATCCAGCAACGGAAAAGTGAATTTGGTGCGAAAGGAAAATACCGATTTCGCATGGATTGAAATGCCAAAAGGAGCTTCCTATTATTTAGATCAGGATGGCACATATGCTGAAAATGGCACATATGTCTTCGGCAATGAGAATGGCTTTGCGCACACTGGTGAATTCGTCCGAGATTTATTAAAAGCTGCGGATGATCAAATCGATTTCGCACAATATGCGGTCGATGGTGAAGTGCCAAGTATTTTTGTTGTACATGAAGGGACCGGCGCAGAATTCAGCCGAGATCCTGCACAGTTCTGGTCGCATAAATGGAGCTTGTTGAGTGCGTTGTATTACGGTAAATATTATGAAACAGGCAAGACTGCTGACGTACATGCCGGTGTAGAAACTAAGGATTGGATCGATGCAACGGTCGAAGATGAAATGACTTATGACGGAGTAACTGTGGACAATTATAATATTCAGCCAGGTATCGGAGGCAACGTTGCGGGTTACAATGCAGCAACGAATACGTATGATGAAAAGCTCGCTACTGGACCATACCCTGCACAACCTGGTGTATACGCTCATGAATTCGGTCATGCGCTTGGCTTGCCGGATTTCTATGATACGGCCTATTCTTCTGAAGGGGTGGGGAATTATTCAATGATGTCTGGTGGCTCATGGATGCGCTACCCGAACGCATCCGCATATGCTGGAAATTCACCAACATTATTTGATCCGTTCTCTAAAATCTTCCTTGGTTGGACTGAACCGATCAACGTTCTACCAGGTGCTGCAAAAACAATTACGCTGCCGCCAATCAATGAAGCTTCAGCTACAAACGGAATCGTCAAAATGGAGGTTCCAGGGTCAAATGGAACAGAGTATTTCTTGTTTGAAAACGTTCAGCAAAGAGGATTCAATCAAGGGTTGGGTCGTCAAGG
>JBFIXY010000181.1:0-4102 GCA_041605655.1 Planococcus sp. (in: firmicutes)
ACTGCAGCGCGACCGCATGTCGATTTTAGACGCAGTCAATCATGCCGGACTTTCACGCAGTGCATTTTATAAATACCGGGATGCGGTATTTCCGTTCCATTCAATCGTGAAAGAGCGAATCTTGACTGTATTTTTACAGCTTGAAGACCGTTCCGGAACGCTTGCCACCTTGTTGCAGGCGGTTGCTGAAGCCCGTTGCAATATATTGACCATCCACCAAACCATCCCGATTCAAGGGCGTGCGAACGTGACATTGTCGCTTGATGTAACGGCGATGGATTTGGAATTGGATGCATTTTTACAACAGCTGAAGAAACTCGATTTTGTCGAATCAGCTGATGTCGTATCAAGCGGATCATCTTAATTTAGGAGTGGTGGAATGGCTGGAGAACACTTGAAGGATCGTATTTCATTTTTGGGGCCAGAAGCCTCATTCACCCATCTGGCGGCTGTTCGGGTCTTCCCGGAAAGCACGCTGGTGCCGTTTGCCACGATACCTGAATGCATTGAAGCCGTAGCAGAAGGCCGCGTGGAATACGCGGTCGTTCCGATTGAAAATGCGCTTGAAGGTTCGGTATCGTTGACGGTCGATTATTTGTTCCATGAAACGCAATTGTATGTGGCTGGAGAAGTGCTTTCTCCGATCGGCCAGCATTTTCTCGTACATCCTGAAAATGCGGAAGCCGAATCGTACGAAGCGATCTATTCCCACCCGCAGGCGCTTGCCCAAAGCCATAAATTCCTGTTTTACACATACCGGAATACGCCGCTCGAGCAATACAGCTCGACTTCAGCGGCGGCTAAAATGGTGTCGGAGCTGCCAGAGCGGCCAATTGCGGCAATAGGCAATGAATTCGCGGCTGAAAAATACGGTCTGACCATTCTGCACCGCGATATCCATGATTTCCATTTCAACCACACGCGCTTTTTCGTGTTGTCGAAAACAAATCACAAATTGGAAATCCCGGGGCATGAAAGCCAGATCAAAACGACGTTGATGATTTCACCGCCAAAAGACGATCGCTCCGGTGTGCTCCATCAAATGTTGTCCGTCTTTGCGTGGCGCAAACTCAATTTGAGTAAAATTGAATCGCGTCCGCTGAAAACCGGCCTCGGCGATTATTTCTTTATCGTCGATGTGGTGGAAGAGGAAACAGCAATCATGATGCGCGGCGCACTTGAAGAGTTGACGGCGCTTGGCTGTGAAGTCAAAACGCTCGGCTCGTATTTTATGTATAAGAATTCGTGATTTTAATCCCGTAGCTATTTAGCTGCGGGATTTTTTATTGCAATAAGATACAAAATTGCACAATCAAAAAACGCGGAACCCAGTCGGATTCCGCGTTTCGTTTATTCGTCTGCTTCTAGCAAAAAGCCGTGCTCGCGCATAGTCGCTACTGCAGCATCTAAAATGTTATCGTTAGGGGCGGTGATGGTGTGAAGATGGATGCCGTCGGTCAATTCCAGAAGGAAACTTGCGCCGGTATCGCGCACACGCTTCATGAACGCGTCAACGCCGGCTTCATCGGATACGTGAATGCCTGCGGTCAGTTCGCCGTAAACCGGATGTTCAACAGAGACGTCTTTCACTGTAGCTCCGGCGCGTACAAGAATTCTCAGTTCGGTTTCCGTGTCGCTCGGCTTATGTCGGCAAGCGATTTGCCGGCTTACGTCGCGTGAAAAGCTGCCTTCTAGGAAGAGATAACCAGAACTCGTCGCAATGATCGGTTCGCTGCGGGCTTTCAAAAGTGTTATATCGCTGACAATGACTTGGCGTGAAACATTGGCAAACGCAGCAAGTTCGCTGCCGGTCAAAGGCGCTTCGGCGGTTTTCAGTTTTTCCAATAACATCTGGCGGCGCTGTTCACCGTAAAGTTTTTTCATTTTATGCAACCTCAGCTTTCAGGATGGGATAAATTCATTTTAACACGGACAATTTCTTAGCGGGTTTATTTCGTAAAAGGCGAACAAATATGCTATAATCAATAGGTTAAAATGGAGGAGCGAACATCAATGTACGATTACATAAAAGGGGTAGTTACACGGGTGACTCCCGAGTATTTAGTAGTGGAACAACAAGGCGTCGGTTGGCAAATTTTTGCCCCGAATCCTTACTCATTCGGCACGGAGCAATTGCAGATTTTCCTGCATCATCACGTGCGGGAAGATGCGCATCTCTTATTCGGCTTTCCGACTTTCGAACAGCGCGAATTGTTCCGCAAGCTCATTTCGGTGTCCGGCATCGGCCCAAAAGGAGCGCTTGCGATTTTAGCGAGCGGCGAACCGCAGCACGTCATCGAAGCGATCGAACGTGAAGATGAATCGTATTTGGTGAAATTCCCAGGCGTCGGCAAGAAAACAGCGCGCCAAATGATTCTCGACTTGAAAGGCAAGTTGGCGGAGTTTTTCGATGCGCCGTTCTTGACGAACGAAGGACCCGGCTTGCTCTCTGAAGGCGATATTGAATTGGATGAAGCGATGCTGGCACTTGGTGCATTGGGCTACTCAGAACGCGAAATCACGAAAGTGAAGCCGAAGTTGAAAGATCTGGACTTGACTACCGAAGGCTATATGAAGAAAGCATTGCAGTTATTATTGAAACAATCTTGATGAAAAGGAGGCGGACGACATGGAAGAACGTGTAATCGGCAGTGAAATATCGGAATTTGACGAACGCTTTGAACAATCGCTGCGACCGAAGTTTCTGTCGCAATACATCGGCCAGCACAAAGTGAAGCACAACCTGGAGATTTTCATCGAAGCGGCGAAAATGCGCGAAGAAAGTCTGGACCACGTCTTATTGTACGGGCCTCCTGGACTCGGGAAAACGACGCTGGCGGCAGTTATCGCGAACGAGATGGAAGTCGGCGTGAAAATGACCAGTGGGCCAGCGATTGAACGTCCTGGTGATTTGGCGGCAATTGTGTCGTCTTTAGAACCGGGTGATGTGTTGTTCATCGATGAAATCCATCGTTTGAACCGCTCGATCGAAGAAGTGCTGTATCCGGCGATGGAAGATTTTTGTCTCGATATCGTCGTCGGCAAAGGACCGACCGCACGTTCTGTGCGGCTTGACTTGCCGCCGTTTACGTTGATTGGTGCAACGACACGTGCAGGCGCCTTGTCAGCGCCGCTACGCGACCGGTTCGGCGTGCATGCACGCTTGGATTATTACGACACGGCATCGCTGACAGACATCGTCACGCGAAGCTCGAAGCTATTCGAAGCGGATATCGCGCCGAATGCTGCGGTTGAAATTGCACGACGATCGCGCGGAACACCGCGTATTGCCAACCGTTTGCTGAAACGTGTGCGTGATTATGCGCAAGTGCGCGGCAACGGTACGATTACGGAAGACATGGCGAGCCAAGCGCTTGAAATGCTGCAAGTCGATCCACTTGGACTGGATCACATCGACCAT
This sequence comes from Planococcus sp. (in: firmicutes), assembly GCA_041605655.1. Classification (GTDB taxonomy): domain Bacteria; phylum Bacillota; class Bacilli; order Bacillales_A; family Planococcaceae; genus Planococcus. The sequence continues at coordinate 3,422 of JBFIXY010000181.1, forward strand.
AAATTGCTGGTCGGCATGATCAGCCGTTTCCGAGGCGGTCCGGTTGGCTTGGATACGATTGCGGCAAGCATCGGTGAAGAATCGACGACGATTGAAGATGTGTACGAACCGTATTTATTGCAGATCGGTTTTATCCAACGCACGCCGAGAGGCCGCGTTGTTACAGCAATGGCTTATGAGCATTTTCAAATGGAAATGCCAGAATCTAAATAAAGGAAGTTATAAGCATGAACGTTAATGATTTTGATTTTGAATTACCCGAAGAATTGATTGCCCAGACGCCATTGCTTGATCGTACGTCAAGCCGGCTATTGGTGATGGACAAACAAACAGGAGACGTGTCGCACCGTCATTTCCGCAATATTGTCGAGCATTTACATGCCGGCGATACTTTGGTGTTAAACGATACGCGAGTGCTTCCAGCGCGCATGATGGGCGTAAAGGAAGATACGGGTGCAAACATTGAACTGCTCTTATTGAAAGAAATTGGTGAAGACGTGTGGGAAACACTCGTGAAACCCGCGAAAAAAGTGAAAATCGGCACGGTAATTTCGTTCGGTGAAGGCTTATTGAAAGCGGAATGCGTCGGGTTATTGGACCACGGCGGCCGTCATTTCAAAATGATCTACGATGGCATTTTCTATGAAATCTTGGAGCAATTGGGCGAAATGCCGCTCCCTC
>JBFIXY010000182.1:0-4092 GCA_041605655.1 Planococcus sp. (in: firmicutes)
CATCACAATCGTAGCGAGACGCCGGGAAATTGAAATTATGAAACTCGTTGGAGCAACCAACTGGTTTGTCCGCGTACCGTTCATTTTGGAAGGCATGTGGCTTGGATTGCTCGGTTCAATCATCCCGATTGGCCTTGTTGCAGCACTTTATTATAATACGCTGCAATTTGTTCAGCCGAAATTGAGCGGGGAATTGTTCCAATTGCTTGGTTTTACACCGTTCATCTACCAAGTAGGCGGTTTGATCTTGTTAATGGGCGTCTTTATCGGCGTTTGGGGAAGTTTCATGTCGATCCGAAAATTCCTGCGAGTGTAATAAGAAAATCAGCAAATGCGATAAACAGAAATGGATATCGTTAAAATAAGCAATACCGGCATCGATCATGATGCCGGTATTTTATTTTATTCATAAATCGACAGCAGACATAGTGGAATTCAATCCATGGTTTATCGTATGATGAAAGTTAGGCGAGGTGAAAATGACAATGTCGAAAAAACTGATCGGCTTGACGCTGATAGCAGTATTGATTGGAGTAGCGGTTGCCGGTGTGGTGAAAGACAATATTGAAAATACTACGGAATTTGATAATATTGCACTTGGTAGTGATGTTGACTTTTTGGCGACCGAACAAGGATTGGCAAAAGGCGAAGTGGCACCCGATTTCGAATTGACAACATTGGATGGGGAAGCCGTCAAATTGTCTGATTATCGAGGAAAAAAAGTCATTTTGAATTTCTGGGCTACCTGGTGTCCACCGTGCCGAGCGGAAATGCCGCATATGCAGACGTATTATGAAGAACAGGCAGCAGCTGATAACGTTGAAATTTTAGCGGTGAACCTGACAAAAGAAGATCGAGGAATGGAAAAAATCAACACATTTAAAGAAGAGTACGGACTGTCATTTCCGATTCCGCTGGATAAATCCGGTGAAATCGGTGCATTGTATCAGGCAGTGACAATTCCGACTTCTTATATATTGGATACGCAAGGCCGCGTGCAGACGAAATTTGTCGGACCGATGGATCAAGCGACCATTGAACAAATCATATCGACTATGGACTAAGGGGATGAGAAGATGAATTCAATCGAGACGAAATCAGTTCATACTGCAACAATGGGTGAGCGTACGATCCAACCAAAAGTGATGCCGCTTTACCAAACTTCCGCATTTGCTTTTTCTTCATTAGAAGAATTGGAAGGCTATTACAATGGAAATGGTACTTATCTCTATTCAAGAACCGCGAATCCGAATACAGACGCGCTCGGCCAAACCGTTGCTGACCTTGAAGGAGCTCCTAAAGGTGTTGCAGCTTCATCAGGGATGTCGGCAATTCTAGCAGGAATCTTAGCGGTAGCGGGTGCAGGAGACCACATTCTTGCGGCGGAAGACGTTTACGGGGGCACATTCCATTTGTTAAAGGAAGAATTGGTGCGCCTTGGCATGACTGTCCATTTTGCAGATTTTACAGATATCAGTGAAATCGAACAAATTCTGATTGATTACCCAGAAGTGAAGCTGATTTTCAGTGAATCCATCACAAATCCGTTTTTAAGAGTTGAAGATATTGCGATGCTTGCGCAATTGAAAAAGCATTATGGTGCGCAATTGATGATCGACAATACTTTTGCAACGCCGGTATCCGTTCAACCGTATGCATTAGGAGCAGATTTAGTGGCTCATAGTGCCACTAAATATCTTGGGGGCCATAGCGATGTAACGGCCGGAGTCCTTGTAGGGGATGCTGAATTGATCCGTTTGGCAGAGAATCGCATCGTGAATATGGGGATGAACTTAAGCCCTTTTGAAGCATGGCTGACAATCCGTGGGATCAAGACACTTGCCTTACGGATGAAATCTCAGAATGACAATGCTGCTGCGATTGCGGAATTTCTAAAAGACAAAACACAAGTCTGGTATCCAGGCAAAGGGGCGATTGTCACATTCGCTTTACCGGAGTCCATGGATATTTCCAAATTCTTTTCATCTCTTGGCTGGATCAAGATCGTTCCAACTTTGGCTGGCGTAGAGACGACCGTTTCGTACCCGTTCGGCACTTCGCATCGTGCGCTGTCCCTTGAAGAAAAAGAGAAAATTGGTGTCACGCGCCAAGTAGTTCGCTTATCAGCTGGAATTGAAGGAACGACGGATATACTAACGCAATTAGGCAAGGCTTTTGAAAACTGAAAAAGAAGTACAGTGAGCATGGTTTCTTTGGTACAATGGGAAGAAATGCAAGTGGCAGTGAATAGGAAGGTGTAAAAAGTGATAATGGATGCGTTGTTGGACATAGGAAGATTTTTTATAAACCCAGTTTTATACATAGCTTTGTTGGCAGCAGTGCTGCTTGGCTACTTCCGCGTCAAAAAAGAACGGAAAATGTTTCGGACACGCATAGTTTGGGGCTGGAAGGAATTTGCTGGCTTACTGAAAGATGGATTGTTGTTTGCGCTTCTTTTTTCAGTGCTTTTTTCAGGAATCGGTTTGGTTGTGCCGATTGAATGGCTAATCGCATTGAGCGTGGCCGCAGTCGTTTTAATGGTGACCGGCATTTATCAACTCGGTTCGTTCATCTATTTAGCATCAGGTGCCGTAGTCATCGGGTGGATGTTCCGTACCAACGATTGGAACCTGACCCTCGGAAAATACAGCTATGACGGTTATTTTGTCGATTGGGATTGGCTATTGCCCGTTGCATTAATTTCTGGTGCCATGGTGATTGCCGAAGGTTTGTTAATCAAGAAACATGCAGCAAAAGCGGCTTCACCACGACTGGAAATCTCATCCAGAGGTCTCGCGGCAGCAGTTTATACGACGAAACGTTTGTGGCTGCTTCCGGTATTGCTAATTGTACCCGGTGATTTGATTGAGTCATACGCGCCTTATTGGCCACAACTGCCAATTGGGGAAAGTATGTTTTCATTCATGTTGTTTCCAGTAGTCTTCGGATTCCAAAGCCGTGCGAGAAAATCGATGCCTGTTTATTTGTATCCTGCAATGGGCGGACTTGTGTGGAAGCTAGGAGCAGCAATCATCTTGTTAGCACTTGGAGCTTTCTTCTGGGCGCCGCTCGCCTTTGTTGCAATGGCGGCAGGTGCAGTTTTGCGACTGGCTATTACCGTGATATATGAATTGAAAGAGCGCCAAGGCAATAACGCTGTTGCCCCGCAGCCAATCGGTGTGATGATCATCGATGTGCTGCCGGACTCGCCTGCTCAAAAGATGGGCTTATTGCGTGGAGAAGTCATCCGGAAAGTCAATGGCTTATCGGTGTCAAATGAAATGGAACTTTATGAAGCCATTCAAGTGAATGCTGCCCATTGCCGACTTGAGGTGCTTGACCACAGCCGCGAAGTAAGGTTGCGCCAACATGTTATTTTCCGGCATGACCACCATCGCTTAGGTCTCATCGTCGTAAAATAAGGAGCTAATGAAATGGAATCAATGCTTACAAAATTTTTACTATCCTTGATGATCCCCGGTCTTTTGGTCGTACTTTTTACAAGAGTTACGTTCAATCATATTGTCGGGCTGATCTTGACAGTTGCATTGATTGCAGCCGCCGTTTATGCAGGATATACCAATACGTGGTTTTTATACGTGGTGAATGCCGCTTCCTTGACACTTGGATTCTGGTACGCATCGCGCATGTATTACCGCACGAAAAAAGCCGACACTCTTGATGAGTGACGGCTTTTTTTACGGGAAAAACAAGCTGTAAGCAGCAAGAACAGCAATCGATCCGAGAACAACCAACATAACATTTGCGCCGGTTAGGGCGATGCCAAAAGCGGCTGCCGCTCCGATGATGCCAAACCAGATGTTATCTTGGATAAAGATGATTGCTGGGAAAATCACCGCGCCCAGTACCGCATATGGAATATTTCTTAGAATCTGCTGTATAGTGCTTGGCAGTTCACGTCCGGCTAGAAATGTTAAAGGGATAGCGCGCGGTATGTAAGTCACGATGGCCATGCCGAAAATCACCCACCAAAACCAATCGCCCATTATGTATTCACGCCTTTCGTGGAAATGATTTCAACGATGATTGCTGAAGCGAGTGTAGAAAACAAAATTGCCCAACCAGTGGACA
>JBFIXY010000183.1:0-4087 GCA_041605655.1 Planococcus sp. (in: firmicutes)
CAGAGTGTTGCCGCCAAGGATTTTCAGTTGGTGCGAGAGAGTGCATTGGTTAAGCGATAACTTTCGCCGGTGTAAGTGATGATATGTGCGTGATGGATCAACCGATCCACCAACGCTGCGGTTAGTCGGCTATCGACGAATATTCGGTTCCACTGGCTAAACTCTAAATTCGAGGTGACGATCAAGCTTTTCTTCTCGTAAAACTCGGTGATGAGTTGGAAGAGGATTTCTGCCCCTTCCTTACTGAATGGCACGTAGCCCATTTCATCTAAAATCAACAGTTGAATATCATCAAATTTCTTGCGAAATGCACTCAGCTTTCCATTTCGATAGGCTGTTTCCAGTTCTTCGACCAGATGTGAGACCCGGTAGAAACGCACCTGGTAGCCCATCTCACAGGCTCGTCTGCCTAAGGCTGAAGCCAAATGCGTTTTCCCAGTGCCCGGTGCTCCAACGAGCACAAGATTCTGGTGCGCTTTGATGAACTCCAAGTCTTCCAGTTGGTCCTTGGTCACTGTTTGAGGCAACCGCAACGAAGATCCCCATTGATAGCTTTCCAGAGTTTTGTTTTCCAAAAAACGTGCTTTCTTCAAATTCCTTTCCACCTTAGCGAATTCACGCATTTCGATTTCTTTGACCAACACATTGGATAGGTAATCTTGAGGAGTCGAAAATTCGACCGAATCTACAACCTCAGCTACATACGCGAGTCGGAGCTGCTTGCACAAATCACGCAGGTTCTCGGTCATTGTTCGCGCCTCCTTGCTGGCCTAAATCATCATACTGATTCCAATCCACATCGAAAGGATGATTCTGCTCAGGATGAGAATCGGTCATCATGTGTTTGTAGAAATCTTCATTGATTTCTTCCAAGGGAAAACGAATTAATAGCGCAAGCACTTGCTCAATCCGTTGTTTCCGCACATGGACGGAAGGGATAGACAGATACTCTTTGATGCGGCCGGGCAAGTATTGTCTATAACGGGAATATTCGACGACACGGGGCTTTTGTCGCCACGCATTAAAGATGTCCTTCCACGGAAGCAGCTTCCGTTTGTTCATATAAGGTCGCAGACCTTCGGCGATAATTTCTCCATCAGGGGTGACCACTTGGTATTTATCCCACGTCGTCACCAGGTACAATTGAATATGATTTTTTCCTTTTGGAATATGTACGATGTCATCATCCACTTTGATTTCGTTGTAAGGATTCACTTTGATCAGCTGTTCTTTTCGCACCGGATAAGGTGAGTCCGGCAGATTTTTCATGCTGCTTTTCTCTTCTTCCCAAAGCACCTGGATGTCAATTTGTTTTCTGTAATGCTGTCGGCACTGATCATCCATGGAGAACGCCAAAAGCTTTTCGGAAAGATCCGACAATCCCGTGATGACGGGCGGAACACTGAAGAAGTTGTAACGGATATACCCGACCTTCTTCTCCACATGGCCTTTCTCGTTTCCTTTTCGTACGTTGCACACCTGTGTTTCAAACCCGTAATACAGTTGGAACCGCATCAATTCATCCGTTAATTGCGCTTCTTCGGTCTTGCTTCGCGTCTTTTTAACGGCAGGCGTCAAGTTGTCGATGCGGATTTTTCGCGGGATAAAGCCCACCTTGTCCATGAGTTTCTTTAGCCCCTCCAGAAAGCATTCCTGATTTTCAGACGGCATCGGCTCGTAAAAAGCGACATTGCTGAAAGGGAAAGACATGATGAGCAATCGGATATCACGTGACTTTCCGTTTTCTACAGCTTCCATGATCCCGAAGTCGACTTGTGCTTCACCCGCAGGGTGTTCCAATCGTTCAGCACCCTTGTCTTTATCCTCACCATCATGCTGCACCCGCCATTCTTGGATGAAATTGCAACAGGTCCGGTAGGATCCTGGAAACCCATGCTTTTGCAGCTCCTTGAAAAGCTGTAAGTTGTTTCGTCTGAGTTTCTTCTTTTCTTTCGCATCCTCGAACAACCAATCGGAAACCATCGTTCCCCATTTTTCTTCATACATCATGCCTTTTTTGGGTTTGATGATCGAAGGTGGAAGCTCACTTTCATCGCCATATTTCTTGGCCGTCCGCCAGTTAATTTGGAGGGTATTCGCAATTCGATCGATGCTCAACCCTTTTTCATTTCGTAAGTGTTTGATACAATTGATTTCGGACATTGTAAGCATTCCTTTCTAACCTCCACCTGTTATGAGTTCGCACTTTAACAGTAGAGGTTGACTTGGGCGGCTTGCAAGTCCATTTTTATTTGCATGAAATTCTCATGCAGAACTCTGTACAAATTCGTTGCAAAGTTCTGTACTTCTATTTTGCATTACACATATGCTTTCAAACCCGGATGTGTTAAAACCATTGAAAGAATTTATGATTCAGTTGAAAACCGATGGATATAAAGTGCGTATGGCCATGTGGAATGAACAAGATGGCAAAGGAATTGATGATATGTTTATAAATTCCAAGTTCCCTCAAATTAAAGATTTTTAATACTATGATGAAATAAATTAGTATAAGTAACATGGGCTTCCTATTCAGGTGGTCCTTTTTTATTTAATTAATTTAATCGTCAATATATGAACTAAAAATTTAAAAATTAGGATTATAAAGGAAAAAAGTTTTTTTATAGAATATATTAACAGTTAGGAAAACAAGGTTATTATGCTTATTAATTAACCTTAAATTGGATGAAAGGAGTACTTTAGAAGCTGTATTTTTATAGTTAACCAAAAATTGGAGGGAATTATTAATGAAGCGTGTGTCCACATTAATTTTAAGTTTTATTTTGTTATTAAATTTAGTGGCAGGTAATACAGTAAATGTTTTTGCAAAAGAGAATATAGCGAATGAATTACCGATTTTAGACGTTTCTCCATCTGCAAATGCTGAAGGGGTGGCAATCGATACTTCCGTTCACATCGACTTAGATTCTGCTCACAAAAATTTTAACCGGTACAAAGATTTTATTGAGAAAGGGAAATACACAGCAGTACTAAATGGTAACAATGTGGATTCTTATTTCGATGCAGAACTCAATAGAGTAATATTCTATGGTTTTTCTTTGGATTTGAACACGGACTATACTGTTGCCCTGAATTTTTTAGCGAATGCGAAAAATAACAAAAACGATTCGGATATGGTTGCAGAAGTTTACTCGTTCAAGACTTCTGAAGAAGGACTGCCCACTGTCAGACATCTCGATGACGACGGGAATTTATACACCTTCACAAGCGGTCAGGAAAGCCTGATTGACCATCTCAAGCTGAAAAATGAAAAGTATTTGAAAATAGAGGAATTATTAGATCCAAACGAAAAAAAATCAATGGTTTCTTCGCCCGTGAGTTTGGAATTTCTAGGAGCGACAGAAGAAGCGTGGGATGAAGTTAAAGTGAACGTCAAATTCAAGGAAAAGCCATATGGCATTGTGAATTTGCATATGGATGAAGGACGTGCTGAGTGGTTGCCGTTTTTTACTGTAGACTCTGGCAATGAAGTTGAGTTTAGAGTGAAAGAGAATGTATTGTTAGTGCCTTTTGTAAAGGAAACGAAAACTGAGACTTCAAGTTTGTTGCATAGGTTGTCTGAAGTTTTTACTGGGGCAACTGTTTCGGCTGCGGAAAACACAATAGATAAAATGTTCAATATTATACAAAACAGCAACGGGGTATTCCAGGCGGAGCTTAGTTATTTGATGGATAATCCCTTTACCTTTGAACCTTTCGGGGGCGATCCTGAGTACTATTACCAAATTTATAAAATTGTAAATAAAAAACCTGTCTTCATGTATGAGAAAGAACTTCCAGAAAACTTGATCATACATGAAAACCTAGATACTTCGGTTTATGAAATTCGACTTTTCGAAAATGATCCAGGGGATTATTTTGATGATCACTTTTGGACACAAGAACTATTTGTGGAAAAAAATCCGACTTTATTAGGGGAAAGTGAAATAGCTGCATTGGCTAAGAAATATGCGCCGATTTTAGCCTATAATGCAGACGAGGGATTTTTCCCCGGACCAGTGCGGGGTCGACGTCCCCGGCTGGATGCAGGCGGAGATTCCGCCGGAGCTGTACGAGGCCATGCGCA
>JBFIXY010000184.1:0-4080 GCA_041605655.1 Planococcus sp. (in: firmicutes)
ATGAAGGGGGAGCTGTATAATGGCTGAAAAGTTATTAGAAATCAAAAATCTCAAACAGCACTTCAATAAAGGCAAAGCCAATGAAGTGAAGGCTGTCGATGATATCAGTTTTGATATTTATAGAGGCGAAACTTTAGGTTTGGTTGGAGAGTCAGGCTGCGGTAAATCCACGACTGGCCGTTCAATCATCCGTTTGTACGATGCGACTTCAGGGGACGTTTTTTACGAAGGTGAAAACGTCCACGGCAAAAAATCGAAAAAAGATTTGAAGAAATTCAACCGCAAAATGCAGATGATTTTCCAAGATCCGTATGCTTCATTGAATCCCCGTATGAAAGTCATGGACATCATTGCAGAAGGAATCGACATTCACGGCTTGGCCAAAAACGCAGCTGACCGCAAAAAGATGGTTTTTGATTTATTGGAAACTGTCGGCTTGAACAAAGAGCATGCGAACCGCTACCCACATGAATTCTCAGGGGGACAACGCCAACGTCTTGGAATCGCACGTGCGCTTGCGGTAGATCCGGATTTCATCATCGCCGATGAGCCAATCTCTGCACTTGACGTTTCGATACAAGCACAAGTAGTTAACTTGTTGAAAGAATTGCAAGAGAAAAAGGGATTGACCTATCTTTTCATCGCGCATGACCTTTCCATGGTTAAATACATTTCGGATCGTATTGGCGTTATGTATTTCGGTAAATTGGTTGAGTTGGCGCCGGCTGAAGACTTGTATATTAATCCAATGCATCCGTATACACAGTCTTTGTTATCAGCAATTCCACTGCCGGATCCAAATTATGAACGCAACCGGGTTCGTAAATCATATGACCCTGCAACGCATAATTACACTGAAAAAGATGATGTACGTATGAGAGAAATTACTCCAGGCCATTTCGTACAATGTTCGACTTCTGAATTCGAGGCATTGAAAGCGTCTGTAGCAGCTAGATAATAAATGTTTAACAGCGATGCCTTTTATTGGCATCGCTGTTTTTTTACTTTCTATTTACCTAAATAATGATAAAATTGGTATAGAACAATAGAAAGAAAGCGGGTGCAAGATGAGTAAAGCAAAATGGTCAATTATTAGCGCAGTATTAATGAGTTCCGCATTGGCATTGCCTGTTAGTGCTGCAGAAGGTGAAACTTCACCTGAATTCACAACACGCAGCTATATAGGTGCAGAATTTAAGACAGAGTTGATGGAAACTTCAGCGCTATATCGATATGATTCAGGATTAAGGTTTGAATACCCGGATGCTGTACGCGGAATATTCGTTACCGGTAACTCGGCAGGTGGGGCACGATTTGAAAAGCTGGTCGATTTTGTTGATAAGACGGAATTGAATGCAATGGTTATTGATATTAAAGAAGACATGGGGCATTTAACGTATATGCCTGAAGAAGGCTCGGATTTGGCAGCACTGGAAATTGGAAAGCCGTTCATCCGAGATCCAAGAGCGGTTTTGGAAAGACTTGAAGAAAAACAAATTTATCCAATCGCACGTGTTGTAGTTTTTAAAGATTCTCTGCTTGCAGAAAAACATCCGGAATTATCGTTTGTGGATAACGGAAAAGTTTGGAGAAACGGACGAGGGGAAGCCTTTGTGAATCCTTTCATGAAAGAAGTATGGGATTACAACGTACAAATCGCCATCGAAGCAGCGAAAATCGGCTTCAAGGAAATTCAATTTGATTATGTGAGATTCCCTGAAGGTTTTGAAAACAAAACGGATAAACTGAAGTTTTCAATGGGTGATTACGAGGGCGTTTCACAAGATCCTGTACAAAGCCGTGTAAGTGCAGTAACAGATTTTGTGGCATATGCGCGCGAGCAATTGGAACCATACGATGTAGAGGTTTCTGTGGATATCTTTGGCTATTCAGCTACATTGGTTGAAGCGCCTGGCATCGGTCAGAACTTCGGCAAGATTTCGGAAAACGTCGACGTCATTTCTTCAATGATCTATCCAAGTCATTGGACTGCATATTTCGGCATTCCAAAACCGGATTTAGAACCGTATAAACTCGTATCGGAATATGCCAAAATGGAGAATGTTAAATTAAGTGAGTTGAAAACTCCTCCTGTTTCTCGTCCTTGGCTGCAAGACTTTACGGCATCCTATCTAGGGGCTGGCAATTATAAGAAGTATGGCAAGGCAGAAGTTGAAGCACAGATTAAAGCGCTCAATGACAACGGTATCAATGAATTCTTGTTATGGAACGCAGGCAACACTTATTCTCAAGGCGTCGACTATACTCCATAACGTTCAAAACCTCCAACAAATTTTGTTGGAGGTTTTTTGAAACCTTTACTTGATTGGAACGTTATAATAGGTGTAGTTGAAATGAGAATCCGGTTTTCAAAAAGCTTTTTTAATTGAGAATTCTTTTTTTGAAATTTGGGTTTAAACTGTACATGGACGGGTAAATTATAGTTATATAAAAGTTGAAAGAAAGCAGATATTATATAGCGATTATGTGACAATATATTTGCTTTAAGCATATTTTTTTAACAATAGTATATCCATGTGAACGTAGATGTTGTATAATGAATGTAAAGCTTCTACATTATAGTGATTCTAATTTAATAATTATTAATCGAGTTAACTTGAATCCGAAAGGAAGTGCTTCACCATGATGGTTACATTATTCACTTCTCCAAGCTGTACATCTTGCCGCAAAGCAAAAGCATGGCTGGAAGAGCACGATATTCCGTATACTGAACGCAACATTTTCTCTGAACCGCTAACTATTAGTGAAATCAAAGAAATACTTAGAATGACAGAAGACGGCACAGATGAAATCATCTCTACCCGTTCTAAAATATTCCAAAAACTGAATGTGGATGTAGAAAGTCTTCCGCTTCAGCGTTTGTATGAATTGATCCAGGAATATCCAGGTTTGCTTCGCCGTCCGATTATTATGGATGAAAAACGCTTACAGGTCGGTTACAATGAAGATGAAATTCGTCGATTCCTTCCTCGTAAAGTTAGAGCTTATCAATTGCTCGAAGCACAGCGTATGGTGAACTAAACATGATGCAACTTGCTGCCCGGTCTTTATGACAATTCATAATGGATCTCGGGCAGTTTTCTTTTTATCCACAAAAAAGTAAACTGATGTATTGTTTAGTCTTTACTTGAAACATGGAGCGGAAGCGAGATGCAAGCTTAATGGTCTTAACTAGTTGCATTCATCAGGTGAATCCTTTAGACTCTTACGTACCTCATTTACGCAGATTCAGGCAAAAATTTTCTCATTTACAAGGAAAAAGTCTATAATGGGGCTAGTACCACTGCACGGCCTATAAGGACAATCCTCTTAGTCCATTTCGAAAGGAGAGGTGTAAAATGGAGATCGAAAGAATTAATGATAACACAGTAAAATTTTACATTTCCTATCTTGATGTTGAAGAACGGGGTTTCAGCCGTGATGAAATTTGGTTTAACCGAGATAAAAGTGAAGAGCTTTTTTGGGAAATGATGGATGAAGTTAATGAAGAAGCGGATTTTGTGATGGAAGGCCCGTTATGGATTCAAGTGCAAGCGATGGACAAAGGGTTGGAAGTGACAGTAACGCGTGCTCAAGTGACGAAAGATGGTCAGAAGCTCGACTTGCCTGACGATATAGAAGAAAGACGTAAATTATTCGGAAGCGAAGATACTGCTGCTCCTGAATTTGATGAGTTTGAACCTGTATTCGAAGAGCCGGATGTTAAAAAAACAGATTATACTTTCAATGTCGCGCAAGTTGAAGACTTGGTGCCGTTAGCACGCAGACTTGAATATGTCGCAATTGAATCGGCTGTTTACCACTTCGATAATAAATATTATCTCTATATAAATTTCGACGACTTGCTTCATAGTGAAGAAGACGTCAAAAATTATATTAGCATCATTAGTGAATATTTGACTGCATCACCATTAACAATCCACCGTCTTGAAGAATACGGCAACCCCATCTTTAAAGAAGACGCACTGCCGAACGTCTTGCGTTATTTCGGCTAAAGATCTCCTCTTGAGGAGATCTTTTTTTGTGCAAAATTCTACAAAAGAGCTACTTGCTTAATGC
>JBFIXY010000185.1:0-4041 GCA_041605655.1 Planococcus sp. (in: firmicutes)
CTTGGAAAAAGAAAACATATTTTTATCTGAAAATTCAATCACATCTATTGACCTATCATTTTTTTCGTATTATTCTAAAAAAAAGACAACTCAAGTACATTTAGCATACGCAATTTGAATCGGACACTTCGATGTCCTGAGAGAGGTGAACAGAATGTTCAAGAAAGAATCGCCATTACGTCCAAGGAAGAAAAGAAAATGGTTTAGTATTTTTATGATATTACTTCTTATGGGTTCCACTTTATACTTTTTCGTTCTTTCTTCAAAAGAGACGAATACATTAGAACAAATCCAAGATCCATTGTTGCGTGCAGCTCCTCATTTAATCATGCTTTTTCCAAAAGCCAGTACCACGATGGATCAAATACATGAACCATTGGTTCGCTCCACTCCATCGAAACGAGAAGAAGAAGTCGTATTAAAAGAGAAAGATGCGATTTCCATTTTGCTTCTCGGTGTAGATGAACGCAGCGGTGATAGAGGACGTTCGGACACAATGGTCGTTGTCGCCATCAATCCTCAAAAGGAATCTACCAAGATGATTAGCATCCCAAGAGATACTTATACCGAAATCATCGGCCGCAATATGCTCGACAAAATAAATCACGCCTATGCTTTTGGCGGGATCCAAATGTCGCTGGCTTCTGCAGAAAACCTATTGGATATACCGATTGACTTTGTGGTTCGGTTAAACATGGAGGGCTTCGAGGACATTGTAGATGCATTCGATGGTGTCTCTGTGGAAAACTCCTTTGCTTTTGATGACTTTCATACTGGCGAATTGACATTAAACGGCTCTCAAGCTTTGGAATACGTGAGGATGCGCTATAGCGATCCTCAGGGAGACTTTGGCAGACAGAATCGGCAGAAACAAGTGATTCAAGGGATTATGAACAAAGCAATTTCTCCTAAGTCGCTATTCAACTACGCTGAAATATTTGAAGCATTAGGCACTAATGTCAAAACTAATATGGAATTCAGCGAAATGCTTGATGTACAAAAAAATTACCGGGATGCCACTAGAGACTTGGAGCAGCTTTATTTCGAAGAAGGCTACGGTAAAATCATTAATGGTATATGGTACTACATGATGGATGAAGGCGTACTGGCAGAAGTTCAAAAAGTATTTAAAGAACAATTGGAAATCAACTCATAAAAATAATCCAGCCTTTTTGGGGCTGGATTATTTCATATTTCACTTCCTTCGGCACTCACATTTTCAAGAAATCCGAATTCCTTACATGGTTCTTCGATTGAAGAAATTCTTCCTGTGATCCTGTTTAAAGCTGAGGATGTATTATTCTGTCTACTTTCCTTCCATCGATATATAATAGCGGTATTAAGAATTAAAAGGGGCTGACTTCATGTGTCTAATAAACTTTCAATTGAACGATCACCCGATATACAAATTAGTGATGATTGCAAATCGAGATGAATTTTATATGAGACCGACTGAATCGGCTCATTTCTGGAAAGACGAGCCTCAAGTATTAGCAGGACGGGACCTTATGCAGATGGGCACCTGGCTTGGCGTCAACAAATCTGGCCGTATTGCTGCATTGACGAATTTCAGGGACCCTTCTGCACCTGAAGCCAATAAGATATCACGCGGATCTATCGTGCGCCATTTTTTATCTACCGAGATGGATCCACGGCTTTTCTTAGAAAATCTGATTCCTGAAGATTATGCCGGATTCAATATTCTAGCGGGTGATACCAACCGTTTGTTTTACTATAATAATCTTGAAGCAAAAACCAGTGAAATCGAGTCGGGTATACACGGCCTCAGTAATCATTTCCTCGACACCCCTTGGCCGAAAGTGGTCAAGGGCAATATGTATCTCGAGCGGTATTTATCAGAAACGGAAGAAGTTTCGATGAATGATTTATTCGAAATTCTTCAAGATGCTGAAGAATCTGCAGACATTGATTTACCGAATACGGGTATTGGCACCGAATTTGAACGAATATTGTCTCCGATGTTCATTAAAACACCTGAGTATGGCACCCGGTCATCTACCGTCGTGCTGATCAGTCATGATGACGAAATTTCTTTTGCCGAACGAGTCTATAATAGTGGAAACTTGCAGGAAGATAACCGTTTTAAGTTCTTCATTGAACAATGACGTTTTTTGCTGCGCTCTGAAAATTCCTTGAGCTCCTCATTACCCGTTAAACGAAAAGTCATGATTTTGATTATACAAATTCGCAAGACGGATATTTAGCGAATGCATCCTGTTAAAATCGGGTATAGGATGAATAAGGAGCTGACATATATGAGATTAGGCTATGCCTGTATGAATACTGAACTGAAAACTGTTTTTCGCACGGTTCGCGTCGCGACAATTGAAGCGGAAGGGTCAGAGAAGATAAAAGAATTGACCTTGCAAAACATGCGGACCACATTGGAAGTATTAAAATGGAATGTAGAGAACGGCATCTATTTCTACCGCGCTTCAAGCTCCATCATTCCGTTATCAACCCACCCAATCAATGATTGGACCTGGTGGGAAGATCCGGATTTTCTTGAAATCGCTGAACAAATACGAAGCCTTGTCGAAAAACACCAAATGCGACTGTCCATGCATCCCGGACAATACACAGTGCTGAATTCACCTAAAGAAGCGGTAGTTGAGAAATCGGTGCAAGACTTGGAATACCACGATCGATTGATTCAATTGCTTGGCGGAAACGATTTGATTTTGCATACAGGTGGTGCATACGGCGACAAAGAAAGAGCCAAAGAGAGATTCGCTGAAAACTATGCGCAACTCTCCGACTCCATCAAACAGCGGCTGCGCTTGGAAAATGACGATAAAACGTTCACCATTCGTGATGTTTTGGACGTCAGTAAAAAAGCGGGCGTCCCTGTGTGTTTCGATATCCATCATCATAATTGCAACAACGATGGACTAGCGGTCGACTTCGCGGAAATTCTCGAGACATGGGAAGGCTTCGGGACACCGAAAGTTCATATTAGTACCGGTAAGGAAGGGTTCACTGATTTACGCCATCACGACTTAATAGCCGAAAAAGATTTCGATGAATTGCTTTTGTTACTAGGTGGTATTGACGTAGATATTATGTTCGAAGCAAAATTAAAAGAACAATCCGTCCTGCCTTTCGTGCGAAAACTTCAAAACATCAACTAGCTACTGTTTCGAAACAATAATCATTAAATAACAACTGAAAAGTAATTCAATAAATAAAGCGGCCGAAAAAATTCGGCCGCTTTTGTTATTGGGTTATTGGAAACTCCAGTGTAAATTCCGTGCCATTCCCTTTCTCAGACCGAACACTAATTTCTCCGTTCAATTGCCTTATAATACTGTACGACACCATCATGCCAAGACCCGTTCCTTTGCTTTTGGTGGAAAAATACGGTTCACCGAGACGATGAAGTTCTTCTTTTGTCATGCCTACACCTTCATCTTTCAAAAAAATCTGCACTGAAGATACTTTTTCTCTAACACCGATCGTCAAAACGCCGCCGTCAGGCATCGCGTCAATTCCATTGCGCATAATATTGATAAGCATTTGATGGAATTTTTGGCGATCAGCCATGATTTTCGAACTGCAATCATTTTCCAAAAAATTGAGTGTGACTTTTTCCCAATTGGCATATGGCGTCAATATTTTCAATACATGCTGGATTTCCTCCTTGATGCAAATCGATTCCAATTTACCGCTCGTTGGTTTTGAAAATACTAAATAATCTTCGATTAATTGGTCTGCAGCTGTAATTTCATGGAGGATCGTATCATAAAATTCGATTTGCTTTTCCCGGCTATATTCATGTTCTTTCATTAATTGGACAAACCCTTTAATACTTTGAATCGGATTACGAAGTTCATGAGAAATCGAGGCTGCAAAATGACTGACAGTTTCGAGCTTTTCGTGCTTCATCAAAGAATTCAACATATATTCCTGCCGCCGTATGTGCTCGATCAATAATGACGCTATCGCAGTGACAGCGCCTTGACTGAGCATGAGCACAAGCCAAATGCTGACAAGGTGGTCAATCGGGTCCCCAAATAACAA
>JBFIXY010000186.1:0-4030 GCA_041605655.1 Planococcus sp. (in: firmicutes)
CCTTCCACAAAGTGAAAGGGTCTAAAGAAACTCATATTCAAGGCGCACCATGTCTTCACAAGGAATACCGTTTTCAACAATCGGTTCTGCGTAATTTTGGAGAAAAAATCCGCGGTCAATCGACACCATGCGGAACCCGCACTTCTGGTACAGAGCAAGTTGCCCTAAGCTCGAATTCCCGGTGCCGATGACGACTTTGCGAAATCCTAGACGCTCAGCTTCTGATAAAGCATAAGAAACCAACGCTTTGCCGTACCCGTTGCCGCGCGAGCTTTCAGCGATTGCAATATTTTTGATCTCGACATCCGTTCTATCCAAAGAGAGCAAAACCAACACGCCTATAATGGCATCGTCGATTTCAGCTACATAGACCCGGCTTTTTACACAATAAGAGCGGACCAGCTCTTCCGACGGGTCCGCTTCAAGCAATAACTTCATCGGCAGCGACTCTTCTGTTCCAAGCAGCCGCATGTTCATTATTTCGGTTCTTTGAATCCTTGATCGAGCAAGTAATCTTCCGCATCGCTAAATGTGCCGAAGGTCTCCTCAAGGTTTTTACCCGTATACAGATTCCAAAACGGCTCTTCGTAAACCAAATCCAGTTTTTCGTTTTCCCGGTTTGTCCATGTTTTATCATATGGTGGCTCTGGTTCAAGAGACAAGTAATCGATTGCATCAGCCACAATGCTGCGCAGTTCTTTTTCCGAGAATTCACGGATGTTGACGAAGCCTTTGTCGTCCGCTTTGTATTGCGGCAAGTTCCCGACATAGACAAAACCGTTGCCGTTCGGGTGAAGATGGTAGACGACAATTTTCTTGTCGTACAAGCTTTCTTCGTAATGGAAATTCACGCGTTTCATCGACACGTCTTTGCGTGTCAGGTCCGGAAACGATTCAATAATAGTCAATTTTTCTTCAAATGTTAGCACGTTGGAAACCCCGTTTCATTTATATAAGTTGAATAAAAAATTCAGCTTTTCTATACCGCTTCGGTCGCTTTGGGCATGACTCCCACAGCAAGCCGGGAAGAACATCCGTCTTACTTGCTTCGTCTAGCCCCTAGACGCGCCTGCGCTAAAATATCACAATATAAAGCAAATTATAGAATTATTTCAACCTATTTAGTAAATATATTTTAAGTATAACACGGCATGGCGCATTCCCCCATTAAACAGAAAAATGCCGCCCGGAGGTAGCATTTTTTTATAATGTACGTTTTTTGATACCGAACGGCCACCAGACACCGCGATCGAACGCAACCGAAATGGCCGGGATCAATAACGGCAGGATGATTAAGCCGTATAACAAGAGTCCTGTGATAACGATGGTCGCAATTTGGACCAGACTGAGTACACCTGAAGGCACCATTGCGCCGAATGTTCCGGCAAGAATGATGGCTGCAGTAATAATAACTGTGCCCATTTTCGCCATTGAAATTCGCATAGCTTCCGGGACGCTTATCCCATTCCCCGACTCTTCGCGGAAGCGGTCAAGCAAGAAGATCGAATAATCGACGCCGAGCGCCACCAGCATTACAAATCCGAAAAACGGAACTGCCCAGCTGATGCCGTCAAACCCGAGGGCATTGACGAAGATCAATTCCGCGATGGCAATCGACGTAAAGTACGTCAAAAGCAATGAGCCGATCATGTAAAGCGGCATGATCAGTGACCGGAACAAGAACGCCAAGACGACGAACAGGCTGACCAGCATAATGAGAACGGTTTTACTGAAGTCACTCGCCGAGACGTCTTGCAAATCGCTATTGATGCTCGCGATTCCACCGAATGCGATATCCGCATTTTCCAGTGGCGTATCGACAACACTGCGTGCAACAGCATCTTTGATTTTAGCAGTTGTTGCAATCGCTTGAGGCGAGTATGGATCGTCTGCTAAGATGACTTCCATTTTCGCGCCAGTGCCATCTGCAAATGTATAGCGTTCGAGAACTTGCGCAAATTCAGCGTCATCCAACGTGCCTGCTGGGATATAGAGTCCCGTATCGCGAACGGCTTCGCTGTCGTTCATATTATTCATCATTTCGATTGCTTCAGTAAGACCGCCCTGAATTTCCAGCAAGCCCGCATTCGATGCCCCGACACCGTCTGCCAGCTGCGCCAATCCTGTTCCAAGCTCACCCGTTTGTCCAGAAGCATCCGCCAAGCTTTGTTGCACTTGTGCCAGTCCACCACTGATTTGCGTTAATGCCCCGACGGTTTGTGGGATATTGCCGGTTTGCTGCAGACCTTGTGAAACTTGTCCTAGTTGCGTATTCAATTGCCCAAGCCCTTCTGCAGCCTCACCTAACCCATCTGCGCCTCCTGTTTGTGCACTGATGCCAGCCAAATTAGTTTCAATTTCCGCCAATCCCGACTGAACTTCCCCTAAGCCATCACGCGCTTGCGCCAACCCGTCTGCGAGCAACCCGATTTGTTGATCGGCGTAAAGGTCTTCAATCACTTCACCGGTCGGGCGCGTAATTGCCCGGACCGCTTCAACGCCTTCAATTTTCTCAATCTCTGAACTTAACGACTCGAAATAAGGAATCGTTTCCTCTTCAACCAAGTTCTCATCCGATTTGATAATCACTTCGACCGGCAGGGAGTCCCCTTTCCCAAAACCTTCTTCAATGGCCCGCAAGCCTTTGACCGATTCATATTCCGAACCGATTTCATCCACTGTGTTGAAAGACAAGGCATTGTCATAGGTGAACAATAACGGCAGAGTAATAGCCACTACGACAAGCATCGATAACAACGGTCGGTTGATCGACAATTTGCCCATCCAAATCCATAGTTTGCTGTCTCGATGAGTGGCTGACTTTTTCGCCGGCCAGAATAATTTTTCTTTTAGCAGTACCATGAATAACGGCACTACCGTGAACAAGACGATGAGCAATACGAAGATACCGACCGCTACAGCTACAGCGGATTTGAAAATCGGAAATTCTGCAAAGCCTATCGCAAAGAACCCGATAAATACTGCCGCTCCGCTAATGAGCAAGGTGCGGCCAGCTGTTTTATATGTGTTGATGACTGATGTTTCGACGCTATGTCCTGCTGATAACTCTTCCTTATAGCGGCTCAATAAGAGAATGCAATAATCTGTCCCGATTCCGAAGAGGATCGCAACCAGGAAAATTTGCGTGTAATTCGACACCGGAAACCCGAACCACTCAATAAAGAACGCCACAAGCGACTGGCTTAACAAATACGAAATACCGACTGCTACAAGCGGGATAAACGGCGTGACAATCGAACGGAATACCGCCAGCAGCAAACCGAAAATCAGCACAACGGTAATGATTTCTGTACGCTTCAACCCTTCTTGCGCACTGATATTAACGTCATTATTAATGATGGCTTCACCAGTAACATATGCGGTCATGCCAGAAGGGACCACCGATTCACGAATTTTTTCGGCCACTGCATTAACTTCTTCATCCGTACCGTCGACAGTGACTGGCATTAAAACAGTCAACCCATCTTCTGACACCAATTGCGCTTCGAGTTCAGGACTTTCCACTGGACTCAAGACCCCTGTTACAGGATCTCCAAGCGCTTCTATATCCGCAGCCATAGCCGACAGCGTTTCACGCATGGCGTCATCCAATTCGTTTTCCAGCGGCATTACCAAGGATATGGTCTGAGCCGAAGCACCTGCTTCCGCCAAAATAGTGGCTGCCTGTTGGGAAGCCGCTTGTTCCGAAAGCTGGAACGACCCCGCTTGCTCAGCTTGTTCTGTTAAATTTGGAGCGAGCAAGAACAACGCTACCGTTAAGACAATCAAACCGATGGTAATCGGCCACTTCAACTTCAATATGGTCTGCATCTATTACACCTCATCCGTTTTGATAATATCTTTCAGTTTACGGAACGTTGCCAGAAACTGATCAATTTCTTCATCCCCAATGTGCTGACCGAATAACTTCTCTATGTAGTCCGTCAACACCGTGTCTGACGCTAAAAGTACTTCTTCGCCCTTTGGAGTGAGCTCAAGCACTTTTTCCCTGCGGTTCGGTGTTTCAACA
>JBFIXY010000187.1:0-4002 GCA_041605655.1 Planococcus sp. (in: firmicutes)
TCGGAACGTGTATTGTGTTCTCGCTCCCCGCGCTTTTCACTACTATCAACTCCAATAAAGAGAATTGAAATATTATCATGAAAAGGCTCGACTTGTTCATCTCGTAAGTCAGATTTGCTGCGGCCGTCAGCAGTTTCGAAGGCATTGCCAGCAGCATTTTCAGCTTTTTTCACTAAATAAATGCCATAGGCGGATCCGCTAATAAGTATCGACAACGCTAAAGTTATCATGACTTTCATAATTGTGCGCTTTTTTTGCGCTTTGCTTCTACGATAATTCTTACGGTTCATGGTTAGGCTCCTCTTATAGTAGGAATGGGTTAACCGAGTACTAAGTTCGATCGAACCAATCTTTACAATTTAAATACAATTGAGAATGCACTTTAAACATACATCCATTCTATCTATTATATACTGAGTTAAAAGATACGTAAATGAAAATGACTATTCTGTCTTAAACTCCAGAAAATGTTTTTCCAAACAGGTAATTTCAGCTTGGCCATTCGTCAATTCGTTGACCCATAAGATGAATTCAGGTTCTTTTTCCACGGGAACAAAGACGTGAAGTTCTACTCCGTTCGCGTAAAGAATATTATCCAATGGATATTCGGATTGACGAATTTCGTTTTCGATTTTGCCGAGCCATGTATAATCAATCGCAACGTTCATCAGGCTGTGCAGTTTCCGCTCTACAACTCCAGAAGAACGGATCGCTTCGCTGGCCGTCTTGCCATAAGCTCGGATTAATCCACCACCGCCAAGTTTGATGCCGCCGAAATAACGGGTCACAACAATCACTGTGTCTTTTAACCCCTGCTTTTTCAGAACTTCTAGAATAGGGAAGCCGGCTGTACCAGAAGGTTCGCCATCGTCATTCGCTTTTTGGAGAATGTCGTGTTCACCAATTATATAAGCGGAACAATTATGATTTGCGCCACGATGCTTGGCCTTGATCGAATCAATAAATTCAATCGCTTCTTTTTCAGTTTCGGCTCGTGTAGCGTATCCGATAAAACGGGATTTTTGTATGATGATTTCGCATGGGTTCAGTTTATCGATCGTTTTGTAATTTTCTCGCATTTCAACGCCCCCTGGTGTAAAATATAATCAGATAATTTGTAATGTGTTTTTAATACGGATTTGTATATATAGTGATATACTTGGGTAAGCTGTAACAGGCATAAAGGTATACAGATTTAAACATTACGTACAGCTCAGTATAGCTAAGGCGGTTTTTAAATGGCTAAAAAATTCGATGTGAAAGCGCTGGATTCTATTTTTGATGAAGTCTTGGAGAAAATGGAAATTTCGAAGCAGCATATTTTCGTCATCAGCGAACAAAGTCGCCAAAGTTATGAAGATATGAAAAATGACCTCGAAGATGTGCGATCGAATATCGCACGGATTGTAAGAGCAGGTGACACATTAGAAGACAAGACACGTGCGGCGCGAAGGCGCCTCGCAGAAGTTTCTAAAGTATTTGACAGTCTTTCTGAAAACCAAGTTAGACAGGCTTACGAACTAGCCAATGAATTGCAAGCGGAATTAGCAGAAAACAGGGCAGAAGAAAAGCAATACCGTCAAAAAAGAGATCTGCTGCAACGCAGGCTGCAATCACTTCTTCAAACGATTGAGCATGCCGAGCATCTTGCCAATCGCCTCAATGTCACTTTGAGTTATTTGACATCGGATTATGAAGATGTCGGCGAAGCAATCGATAAAACCAAGCTAAAGCAAGATTATAGCTTGCGTATTATTGAAGCGCAAGAAGAAGAACGAAAGCGTCTGTCGCGGGAAATTCATGACGGTCCTGCTCAGATGATGGCAAACGTGCTGCTTCGTTCAGATTTAATTGAACGGACATACAGGGAAAAAGGACCTGAGCTGGCTTTCCAAGAGATTAAATCGTTGAAAGAAATGGTTCGGGATGCGCTTACGGAAGTGAGAAGAATCATTTACGATTTACGTCCAATGGCATTGGATGATTTGGGGCTTATCCCTACGTTGAGAAAATATCTTGAAACGACTCAGGAGTACAACAAAGGCATCAAGCTTTCTTTCGAGTCGAATGGCAACGAAGTACGGCTGCCCGGCAATTACGAAACTGCGATTTTCCGGCTGGTTCAAGAAGCAATCACCAATGCGGTAAGACATGGAAAAGCTTCCGAAATAGAAGTGAAAGTTGAATGGTTAAAAACTCATGTTAACATGATTGTGAAAGACAATGGAACGGGGTTCGATCAAAGCATTGTGAAAAACCAATCGTTCGGTTTGCTGGGCATGAAAGAGCGGATCGAACTGGTGAATGGTGAATTTTTCATCAATTCATCTCCAGGCAATGGCACAATGTTGATGTTCCAAATTCCATTAGTAACTAAAAGTTAAGAGACGGTATTGAGGAGGACAACCTAATGACGAAAATTATTATTATAGACGACCATCAATTGTTCCGTGAAGGAGTTAAGCGCATCCTTGATTTTGAAGATTCGTTTGAAGTCGTCGCTGAAGGCGGAGACGGAACTGAAGTGGTTAAATTGTACGAAGAATACCAACCGGATGTCGTATTGATGGATATTAATATGCCTCAGAAAAATGGTGTCGAAGCTACTGGTGAACTAATTGAAAAGTTCCCGGATGCGAAAGTTATCATGCTATCGATTCATGACGACGAGTCTTACGTGACTCACGCTTTGAAAACAGGTGCACTTGGTTATATGCTAAAAGAAATGGATGCTGAAGCAATTATTCAGGCCATCAAAGTCGTTGCAAAAGGCGGATCTTATTTGCATCCGAAAGTAACGCGCAACCTAGTGATGGAATTCCGTCGTTTGAGCGAACGTGAAAACAAAGGGTCATTCCACCAAACTGAAATTCGTCGCCCATATCATTTGTTGACAAAACGTGAAAGCGAAGTCTTGCAACTGTTAACAGATGGACAAAGTAACCGAGTAATCGGTGAGACATTGTTCATCTCTGAAAAAACGGTGAAAAACCACGTTTCGAGCATTCTTCAAAAAATGCAAGTGAATGACCGTACGCAAGCTGTTGTGACAGCTATTAAAAATGGCTGGGTGGAAGTCCGCTAAAAATTGGAAGCCTGCTGAGAAGCAGGCTTTTTTTCATGGATTTAGACACAGTTTCTTCATTGTATTTGATGCAGGGCTATGGCAAAATTGACGGCAGGAGGAATGTGAGATGAAAAAATATTTAGTTGCTACAGCACTCATCTTTGTATTAGGAGGATGCTCTGCAGATGAAAAAGCGGTAGAAAATAGCAATTCTTCAGAAGATGGAAATGCCTCCGCTGGAAATAATGCAATTGGCCATGGGCTTGAAGATAGCGAAGAAGTCGGATTCACGCTTGATGACGAAGGTAATGTAAAACAGGCAGAAGTTCCTGCTGACGAAGAAAAAGCGATTTTAGCTTCATATAAAGAATATATCGAGGCGTTCAACGCCGAAGACGCAGACCGCTATATGAAGACGGTGTCTGAAAATCCAGAAGGCTTTGACCGCGAAGAGGACAAAAAAGCTTTAGAAGAAGCATTTGCTACCTACGACACGGTTTATACAACGTCTGATGAAACCATAGTGAAATATGAAGCGGGCCGCGCTGAAGTCTATGCAACAATAGATGTGGAAATGAAAGATCCGAATTCTGATAAAAAAATAAATCAGGTAGGCAGACAGGTCGTAGTCTTCAAAAAAGAAGAAGGCAAGTGGCTTGTCAGCGCGCTGCATTTTATTGGTAGCCAATGATTGGAACTGTCGAAAAAGCAATAAGTATAACTCCATAATTCGGGATTGTTATGAGACATGACAAAGCAGTGTTAACGCTAAGTCCTGTCTTTTTCATTTGAAAAAAATGGCAACTGGAATCTGATTTATATACTTTTTAAGAAGTATTTTTGTTAAACTGACAGAGGAGGCTGATAGAAATGAAAACAGCAATTGTGACAGACAGTACCGCTTATATACCAGAACATGTGCGGGAAGCGAAAAA
>JBFIXY010000188.1:0-3999 GCA_041605655.1 Planococcus sp. (in: firmicutes)
ACCGAAACCGGAAATGGTGGCGTTGGCACAAACTATCGCGCTGCAGACCGGCGCAAACATTCACGTAACGACAGACCCTATCGAAGCAGTAATAGGCTGTGACATCATCTACACGGATGTATGGGCCAGCATGGGACAAGAAGCGGAAGCACTCGAGCGCATGGAACATTTTCAAGGTTTTCAAGTTAATGAAGAACTTGTTCAACACGCCAATAACGATTACATCTTCATGCACTGCCTGCCCGCTCATCGCGAAGAAGAAGTCACCACCGCTATTCTTGAAGGACCCCATTCGGTTGTCTTTCAAGAAGCGGAAAACCGCTTGCATGCCCAAAAAGCGCTGCTCGTTGCACTTATGGGCAAGTGATTAATGTCTTTATTCTTCCAATAGAAAAAGCTGCACCGGAAAAGATTACTCCGGTGCAGCTTTTTTAGTTTCATTTTCAACAATTACGCTTCGTCATCGATAAACTGGGGTTCCACTTTATCCAGTTTCTCTTCTTTTAAGATCGTATACATATTTGCCGTTTCTTCTTTCTTGGCGTTTTCTTTAATTTGCTCCACACGAACCGTAACCACTTTTTGACCAAAGCGGATTTGCAGTTCGTCGTTTTCCTTGATAACAGAGCTTGCTTTCGCTTTTGAACCGTTCACCAGAATGCGACCTTGGTCAGCCACTTCTTTCGCTAATGTGCGGCGCTTGATCAAGCGCGAGACTTTCAAAAATTTATCGAGTCGCATAATCAGTCTTCCTTTCTTGCCAATCTTTTGGCTTCGTTCCAAAATTGATCGAGCTGCTCTAGCGTATAGTCGCTGAAATTTGCGGACCCTTCCGTTACACGTTTTTCAACGTGCTCAAAACGCTTGCGGAATTTGCTATTTGCTTGAATCATCGCCTGTTCCGGAGACAACCCGTAAAAGCGTGCAATATTGACGAGCGTGAACAACAAATCGCCCAATTCGTCGAGTTGCCGCTCTTTCGTTCCTTTCGCCGCTTCTTGCTGGAATTCCTGCCATTCTTCCTTGAATTTATCCCACGCACCATCAGCATCCGGCCAAGTAAAGCCAACTTCTGCTGCTTTCTTCTGGTAATTGAAAGATGTCTCCAACGCTGAACTAAAGCGTTGCTGACCATCCAAAACCGATGCCGTCGCCGGCTTTTCCTGCGCTTTGATGCTTTGCCAATTCGCGACCACTTCATCTGATCCGTCGACTTGTGCATCGCCGAACACATGCGGGTGGCGTCGAATCATTTTACTGCTGATCGATGCCAAGACATCTTCAAGCTGGAAATAGCCGTTGTCCTGGCCGATTTGTGCATGCAAAAAGACTTGTAAGAGCACGTCGCCGAGCTCTTCGGCGATTGCTTCGTCGTCTTGTTCATCAATCGCCTGCAATAATTCATGCGCTTCTTCCAATAAATAAGGGCGCAACGACTCATGCGTTTGCTCACGGTCCCACGGGCAACCTTCCGGACTGCGTAGGGTGGCAACAATGTTCCGGAACGTCTGCCATTCCTTGAGGCGGTCCAATTGTACTTTTACCGGCGGCACATAGATGGTCGTTAAATTATTCACTTCTGTTGAGCGGTCCAGTTCATATAAGGCCACGGTTTTCAGCAGTTCCCCCGAGGAGCCGGCTGCCGTCACGATGGTGACCGGATAATCTTCCGGGTATTTTTCCATCAATGCGAGCTTTACTTCTGAAGCGCTAAAAGAATCATAGACTTGGGCAATCAACACATGCTGTGCCATATTGACGTCATCGCTATGCATTGACGTCCCATCGAGCAATTGAAAACCTTCAATCGGATCGATGCGCAGCGCCCCGAATATGGCATCTAGAAAACTTTGTCCGCCTTCAATTGACAAGCGGCAGCGCCCTTCTTGTTCTGCGGCAATCAATAGCTGCACGGTTTGTTCCGCAACAAGCGGATGTCCAGGAACTGCGTACATCACGGACTGATCTTGCGCTAAATCGATAAGCGTCTGTGCAATTTCCTGATAGACCGGTTCGAACGCATCGTGCCTTTCGTACACTTCGTCAAACGATGTCCAGTTGACGTCTTCTTGCGCCAATTCAGTTAACACGGGATGATCCGCAGTCCGTACGTATAATTCTGTTGCTTGCTTTAATTTTTTATAAACGCCGAACGGCAACTGGTCCAAATCACCAGCTCCGAGTCCGATTACCTGTATGGTGTTCATTTGTCATCACCTTTTCTGTTTTCTGATCATTAATTGGAAGCTCGCCATTTTCCGTCCGAACGGAATGATAAACCATTGTTTTTCCGTAATGATGCGGCTTTTCGCAATCAACGCCATGAATACGGCTGCACCCAAGGCAACTGCCGTTAGAGCCGTGAAAAGCGCTTGCATGCGGCTGGAGAAAGCAGTAAAAAGGATACGGTCTGCGAATAAAGCCCATCCTACAACAATTGCCCCCATCACCGCTGAAGCTAGTAAAATCCAACCATAATAGCGGCGCGGTGCAAATTGGATCGGCCAAACCCGCTTGAAATACCAGAACAGCCCCAAGACAATACCCGCTAACCCGATATTGCTAGCCAGCGCCGCGCCGGCGACACCCCAAAGCGGCACTAGCAGCAGATTGCCAATGGCTTTCACTGCCAACCCGCCGATCAATAACACAGCAGGAATTTTCACTTTGCCGAGACCGCTCAGCATAGCCGTCATCACCAGAATGAGCGACATCCAAACGATTTGCCCGCTGAAAATGATTAAGGCGAGAGACCCGTCACGTGTTTGGAACAGCATTTCATTGACATAAGGCATGACAAACGCCAAGCCTGCCGATGCCGCCACTGCAAACAAAAATGAAATGCGAAACGCCAGCTGAGCGTAAACTTCTGCCGAACGGCCGCCTTTTTTGTTCGCCATATGCGCAACAAGCGGCACAACCGCCAATGCTAGCGACGACGCAATCAGCAAACCGAATTGAACAAGCGGCTGACCGCGGTCGTATACGCCTTTTTGTTCCATCGCAATCATTCGCCCCATGCCGCTTTCCGTCAATAAGCGGAATACCGTAAACGAATCCACTAACTGAAAAAACAATAAGATAAGCGAACTCATGCTAACGCTAAGCGAAACGGCCACTAAAGCTTTGACAATCGGCCATTTTTTCAATGCGGCTGATGGCCGAAATGTGAATAGCCGTTTCCTGAAATAGAAAGCCAGTAAAAACGCTCCAGCTACTCCACCGGCTACCGCTCCGAACATCGCAACTTGTCCCGCAGCATACAACGAAAATCCGCTCGATATCACAATCCACGTACCGATTAAAATGATCGCTACACGGGCCGCCTGTTCCGCTACTTGCGCATAAGCCACTGGGGCCATATCGTTGCGTGACTGGAATAGACCTTTCAGAACGGCGAGAACCGGCATCAATAAGACGGCGAATGCCCCCATTTCCAACAGCGGTGCAAGCAACGGATCACCCATCCAGCCAGCTAAGCGATTGGCACCGAAATACAACCCGGCGAACACCACCGATGACACAGCTGCTATAAAGCCGAAAGCGATCCGTAACACGGAGCCTTGGTCAGCATCTGGCGAATCGGCGAGCACTTTCGATACCGCTACAGCAAAGCCGTATGAGGTCCAAGCCGCAAAAATTCCGATAAACGGATAAACTTGCTGATAAATATAAAAGCCTTGATCACCGACCATATTCTGGAACGGCACTCGGTAAATTGCGCTGAGCAATTTGACGACGAAGCCCGCCATCGTCAACAACACAGCGCCTTTCATGAATGTTTTCATTGTTTGATCAGTATTCAACGGGCTCCACCCATTCCCTTAAGTTAAACTTCACGATTGTTATCCAACCGGCTTTTCTTCTCTTAGTGATTCCGGCAGTAATTTGACCATGCTTTCTAGCACATCGAATGGATGCAGCTTACCGGTTTTTTTATCATCAATCGACATCGACAATTGCTGACCGGTCATTTTAAAGCCGACGGCACGTCCAAAT
>JBFIXY010000189.1:0-3993 GCA_041605655.1 Planococcus sp. (in: firmicutes)
TACTAATGTTACGTATAATATAAACACATAGAATTTTCTGTTATTATGTAGACGGTAAAGGGGTGGCAGTGTGGAAGACCGAAATAAAATATTGGAAGTTAATAGCTTGAAAACCTCTTTTTTCACTGATGATGGCGAGGTGCCAGCTGTTGACGACATTGATTTCTATATCCGAGAAGGCGAAGTGCTAGGAATAGTTGGTGAGTCAGGGTGTGGGAAAAGTGTCACTTCATTATCAATCATGGGTCTGGTCCCAAGCCCTCCAGGTAAAATTGTAGGCGGCGAAATTTTATTTCAGAATAAGGATTTAACGCAACTAAAAGAAAAAGAGATGCGGGATATCCGTGGTAATGACATCGCTATGATTTTCCAAGAGCCAATGACTTCGCTGAATCCATTATTCACAATTGGCGACCAATTGCGCGAAGCGGTGAAAATTCATAGACGAGACTGGTCGAAACAAAAAATCAACGACCGGGCGATTGAAATGATGAAATTGGTTGGACTGCCTCGTGCAGAAGGACTAATGAAAGATTATCCCCATCAACTTTCCGGCGGAATGCGCCAACGGGTAATGATCGCAATGGCTTTATTATGTGAACCGAAAGTGTTGATCGCGGATGAGCCGACGACCGCTTTGGATGTAACAATCCAAGCACAAATACTTAAATTGATAAAAAGCTTGAACGAACGGCTAGATACGGCTGTATTGTTGATCACGCATGATTTGGGTGTAGTAGCGGAAACGTGCGAACGGGTGATTGTTATGTACGCCGGTAAAGTAGTGGAAGAGGGACCGGTACATACGATTTTCAAAGACCCGCAACATCCTTATACACGAGGGTTATTGGAATCAGTGCCGGACATGCGCTTTAAAAAAGAGCGGCTTTACTCGATACCTGGTAATGTTCCAAAACCAGGCTCGATTAAGAATGGCTGTAAATTTGCAGCACGCTGTGAATTTGCATTTGATCGCTGCACTGTGGAAAATCCGCCACTTTACCAAACAGCAGAGGACCACAAGACCCGCTGCTTCCTATTCGATCCAAAGGAGGTGCAGCCGCATGACAGAACCGTTGTTGAAAGTTGAAGGATTAAAGAAATATTTCCCGATCAAGTCCGGTCTTCTCGGTAAAGTGAAAAATTACGTTAAAGCCGTCGATGATGTGTCTTTTACAGTTAATGAAGGAGAGACCTTAGGCATTGTAGGCGAATCAGGCTGTGGAAAGTCCACAACGGGTCGCATGTTGATGCGTCTCTTAGAGCCGACAGAAGGAAAAGTATTTTTTGACGGCAAAGAATTGACCAGCATCTCGAGCGCGGATATGCGAAAAATGCGCCGAGATATTCAAATGGTATTCCAGGATCCTTATGCTTCCTTGAATCCGCGGCATACAATTGAAAAAATTCTGATGGAGCCGCTGAATGTCCACAATATTGGTGATCCGCAAGATCGCAAAAAGAAAGTGTATGAATTCTTGGAAATCGTCGGCCTCAGCAGTTATCATGCCAAGCGTTACCCACACCAATTTAGCGGTGGGCAACGTCAACGCATCGGCATTGCGCGCGCTTTGATGACGAATCCGAAATTGATTATTGCAGATGAGCCCGTTTCGGCTCTTGATGTATCGATCCAAGCGCAAGTTTTGAACTTGATGCAGGATCTACAGAAAGAATTGAAACTAACTTATATTTTCATCGCTCATGACCTTGGTGTCGTGCGTCATATTAGCGACCGGGTAGGCGTTATGTACCTCGGTAAAATGGCGGAACTGGCAGATAGCGAAAAGCTTTATGAAAAGCCTTTACATCCGTATACCCAGGCATTGCTTGGAGCTGTGCCAGTGCCAGATCCAGAGTTTGTGCGCGAGGAAATCATCATCAAAGGCGATGTGCCGAATCCGGCCAATCCGCCGAGCGGCTGCCGTTTCCATACGCGTTGCCCGTTCAAGATGGATATTTGCGAAACAACTGAACCGATTTTTGCAGAAGTTGAAGAAGGTCATTATGTAGCCTGTCACCTCTATGAGCAAAGCAGGCCGCAATGATAATAAATAACACAAATGGAGGGGTAAATTTGGGAAAGAAAAAGTTCTTATCACTAACGTTAATGATGCTATTACTAGTATCAACAGCGCTATTCGGCTGTAGTTCTGACGACTCTGCGGATGACAACAAAGATGACGGAGGGAGCTCAGAAGATTCTAAAGTATTGATCTTCGGACGCGGAGGAGACTCAGTGTCGCTTGACCCGATCGTTGTAACAGACGGAGAATCGTATAAAGTTACAAAAAACATTTTTGATACATTGGTGAACTTCGGGGAGCAAGATACAGATATAAACCCTGGATTAGCTACAGATTGGACAGCTGCTGAAGATGGTTTGACGTATACATTCCAACTTGAAGAAGGCGTTAAGTTCCATGACGGAACAGATTTCAATGCTGAAGCAGTAGTGAAAAACTTTGAACGTTGGGCTGGCGGCGACGCTGATAAATTCCCATACTACGGTTCTATGTTTGGTGGATTCTCAGGTGACGAAGGCCACGTGATCGAATCGGTAACAGCTACTGGCGATTACGAAGTTGAGTTCAAACTGAAACGCCCACAAGCGCCATTCTTGAAAAACTTAGCTATGAGTTCTTTCGGAATTGCATCACCAACTGCTTTTGAAGCTGCTGGCGATAAATTCGGTGACGATCCTGTCGGAACGGGTCCATTCAAATTTGTTGAGTGGAAACGCAACGATTCGATCACACTTGAAAAGAACGAAGATTATTGGGTTGAAGGTGAACCGAAATTGGATCAAGTCATCTTCCGTTCGATTCCAGATAACTCAGCTCGTTTGAACGCATTATTATCAGGTGAAATTGACTTGGCTGACGGAATCACACCTTCTGATGGCAAGACAATCGAAGAAAATGCTGATCTACAATTGTTCGAAAGACCATCTATGAACGTTGGTTACCTTGGATTGACGAATACGCGTGAACCGTTTGACGATCCGAAAGTCCGTCAAGCGATGAACCATGCGATTGATAAACAAGCAATCGTTGATGCATTCTTCGAAGGCCGCGGGGAAATTGCGAAAAACCCGATGCCACCAGTTATCAACGGCTATAACGATGATATCGAAGCTTACGATTACAATCCTGAAAAAGCAAAAGAATTATTAGCTGAAGCAGGACTTCCTGATGGATTCGATATGGAACTATACGCAATGCCAGTACCGCGTCCTTACATGCCGGATGGCCAAAAAGTAGCGGAAGCTATTCAAAAGAACTTGGCTGATATCGGCGTTAATGCAAAAATCGTATCGTTTGAATGGGCAACATACCTTGAAAAAGCTGCTAACGGAGAAGCGGATGCTTTCCTATTAGGATGGACAGGCGATAACGGCGATGCTGACAACTTCCTATATGTATTGCTTGATCAAGACAATATCGGCTCAAACAACTACGCATACTACGAAAACCAAGAATTGCATGATCTATTGATCAAAGCGCAATCTGAAGTTGATGAGTCTGTGCGTAACGACCTTTACAAACAGGCACAGGAAATCATCCATGAAGACGCTCCTTGGGTTCCACTTGCGCATTCTACACCATTACTTGCTGGTGGCAAGAACGTAATGAACTTCAAAGCGCATCCAACAGGTTCTGATAAACTGTCAACTGTTGATTTAGAGTAGGCATTTAAAGAGGAGAGGTCATCATGATTTCTCCTCTTTTTTTCTTGATGAATAATGAATACATAACGCAAGAGATGGAGAGGTGAAGAAAAATGCTTCACTATATTGGAAGAAGGCTGTTTCAATTAATCCCGGTTTTACTGGGAATGACCTTTATTGTGTTTTTGATTATCCGAGCAATTCCTGGAGATCCAGCACAGGTCATTTTAGGACAACAGGCTTCTGAAGAGGCAATTAAAGCATTAAGAACCACATTAGGTTTGGATAACCCTTGGTATGTTCAATACTTTGATTATTTAAAA
>JBFIXY010000190.1:0-3979 GCA_041605655.1 Planococcus sp. (in: firmicutes)
CTCTTCTTGGTGTCCTTCGATATAGGCCACTTTATGAAGCACGTCTTTTTCTTCGTTCAAGTACGCCACAAACGCTTCAATGCCCGTCTCGAAGAAAAATGAGTCTTGCATGCCGTTGCGTTTGTCGGTCAAATCAATTTTTAAGCCTTTTAACAGGAACGCCGATTCGCGCAGGCGCTCGCTTAAAGTTTCGTAATTGTATTTTGTCGTGGAAAAAATCGTTTCATCCGGCAGGAAATGAATTTCCGTACCGGTTTCTTTCGTCGTGCCGATTTCTTCAAGTGTCGTAACCGGTTTGCCGCCGTTTTCAAAGCGTTGGCGGTATTTCTTGCCATCGCGGAAAATCGTCACTTCCAAGAATTTCGACAAGGCATTTACAACAGATGCGCCGACTCCGTGAAGTCCGCCACTTGTTTTGTAGCCGCCTTGACCGAATTTACCGCCTGCGTGAAGCACTGTCAAAATAACTTCGGGTGTCGGCTTGCCGCTGCGGTGCATCCCTGTTGGCATGCCGCGGCCGTGGTCACGGACGCTCAAGCTATTTTCTTCATTAATCGTCACGCTGATTTTATCACCGAATCCTGCAAGCGCTTCATCGACAGAGTTGTCGACGATCTCGTATACCAAATGGTGAAGTCCTCTGGCGTCGGTCGAACCGATATACATACCCGGGCGTTTTCTAACGGCGTCTAAGCCTTCGAGTACTTGAATTGCTTCTTCGTTGTATGCCGTATTTTTTGTTTTGGCCATTCTATTTTTCCCTCCAACAAAACATCTGTTCGCATTTCTCTATCTATTAATCGTATCGATAACTAGCGCATCTGTCAATAATCATAGAAAAAGAGCGCTCAGCGCCCTCTTACCGTCAAGAAGCTCTTATTTGAGGATGGCATATTCCACTTTGAGGCAACGATCCATGATAACCGTATACCCTGCACCGGTCAAATCGTCAAAAACTGCTTCGTCCACTACGTTCAATTGCGTCCAGAACACAGAGGCGTCGATGGCTTTGAAATCCTTCGCCAGCTCCGGAAGAAATTCACTGCGGCGGAACACATTGACGATATCGACCGACTCCGGGATATCCGTCAATGACGCGTAGCTTTTCTCACCGAGGACACTGTCCGCTTGCGGATTCACCGGAATGATCCGGTATCCGGCACGCTGCATCGCTTCTGACACCATATATGACGTGCGGCTCGGGTTCGGACTCAGCCCCACGACAGCAATTGTTTTCGCTTCATCTAGCACTTGTTTGATTTTTTCACGGCTTGGGTTATGCATCCAGTTCACCTGTCCTTTTATTCTATCATACATGATTTTTACTGCGGTGTTGAATAAACAATCGGATATTGTTCAATGAGTTCGCTTCATGTTAAACTGAAAACACAAATAAATATGGCCTAAGGAGTTTTTCATGAACATGATCTTACCCTTCATTTTAGCTTATTTGCTCGGTTCGATTCCTTCCGCTTTATGGGTTGGAAAACTATTTTACAAAACGGATATCCGTACAAAAGGCAGCGGCAATTTAGGTGCGACGAACACGTTCCGCACACTTGGTGCTAAAGCCGGCATCGCCGTCACGATTCTCGACATCTTAAAAGGGACAGCTGCGACAATTATTCCTTTGTACATCGACACACCAGTCCATCCGCTCGTATTTGGCGTTATCGCGGTTATCGGCCACATGTATCCAATCTTTGCGAACTTCAAAGGCGGTAAAGCCGTGGCAACATCGGGCGGCATCCTGCTTGGCTACCAATGGCCATTATTCCTTTTAGCGGCCGCAGTTTTACTGATTACACTAAAGATTACAAAAATGGTTTCGCTGTCTTCCATTATTCTAGCAGTAGTTGCAGTTATTTATACAGTTATTTATACATTTTATTCAGAAGATTACCCATTTTTAATTGTCATTCTCATTTTAGCGAGTTTCATCATCTACCGGCACCGGGCGAACATCGAACGGATCAAAGCCGGTACCGAGCCGAAAATCAAATGGTAAACAGCCACTGAAAGGGCGTGCAACCCATGCAGATCAACATTAGTGAAGATGCATTCGATTGGTTCTCAAACGAAATGGAAGTTGAATCGGGAGACAAAGTCCGATTTTTCGTCCGCTACGGCGGTTCAGGCAAACTCCAGCCAGGATTTTCTCTCGGCGTCACCAAAGACCACCCGGGAGAACCGGCTGTCAGCGTTGAAAAAGACGACGTCACGTACTACATTGAAGAAACCGATTTGTGGTATTTCGACGGACATGACTTACTCGTCTCTGTAAACGACGACTTGAAAGAACTGGATTACGATTACAAAAAAGACGACGCGTGAACGTTCACGCGTTGTCTTTTTTGAATTTATGCAATTGGTGGAGCATGTTTTCTTCTGCTAAAATGCGCTCTTGGTGTTCACCGAACAAATCGAAATGCGGATAAGCATTGCGCAAATCCATCCATTCCGGCTTCAAGCCGTATTGACGACCCCATTGCTCAAGCTTCTCCAAATCGCTGCAGCCCACTTTCGTCACCGTCGAACAGCCGACAAAACGCTCATCCACCCAATAATGCGTCAAGAAAGCGATCTTGCCTTCCTCAACATCCAGCTTCCAGCGCACCAATTCTTCTCGCCTAATTCCGAACGCCATCCGTATCAGCCCTTTTCACTGCCATGTATTTTTCATGCCATTCCGGAAAAACCTTTTGAATCGATACCGGCCGGAATGTCTCTTTTTTCACCACCACATGCTCCGACTTCGCTGTCGCCGCCACTTTGCCGTCTTCGTGCAAAATCTCGTAGCCATACGTCGTGCGCAATCGTCCATGATCCTCTACCCACGTGCGCACAAGCGCTTTTTGGCCGTAGCGCATCGGTGCTTTATACTGTATCGACACATCCGTTACAGGTGAAAGATAGCCTTCACTTTCCATTCCCGCATACGTAAACCCGAGATCTTCAATCAGCTTCGTGCGCCCAATCTCGAGCCAGATGATGTAATTCGCGTGGTACACGACACCCATCTGGTCTGTCTCCGCATAGCGGATCTCCACTTCTTTTTCACTAATAAACATACATCCTTCACCTCTGTCTACAGTATACAAGAGGCGGCGCGGAATCTGAAAAGAAAAGTTTGGGAGCGGGAGAATTTTGTTGGAAGTGAGGTTGAGTTTTTCTGGTGAATTTTGGATTTACTTGCTCTGATGGAGGAAATACTTTCTGTTAGCGAGTGAATACTATCCCTGAACCGCCATTTACTATCCATTACAAACAAAATACTTTCCGGAGCTGACTTGATTGTAAGTTGGGGTGTCTATTTTTTTTGGATCTCTCGTTTTTGAAAAATTATTGTCAAATTACGGATTTACCTTCTCTGACAGATGAAATACGATCTCTTGGAGCTGAAATACGATCTCTGCCCCGCCATATACCTTCCTTCACAAGCAAAATACTTTCCAACTCCCGCCCAACAGCTTACATGCCAAGTGAAAAAAGCAATCCGGAGAGGCTCCGGATCGCTTTTGCTGAAAAGAATGGCCGTTATATCATCATTTACTGTTAGTAGCCTTCAATAGGTAAATTTATTGTCAAATTACGGATTTACCTTCTCTGACATGTGAAATACGATCTCTTGGAGCTTAAATACGATCTCTGCCCCGCTATTTACTTTCCTTCACAAGCAAAATACTTTCCAACTCCCGCCCAACAGCTTATATGCCAAGGGAAAAAAGCGATCCGGAGAGGCGCCGGATCGCTTTTGCTGTAGGGAATGGTGCAGTAACATCATTGACCGCTCGCAGCCATCATATGGTGAAACTAAATGTAAAATTACGGATTTACCTTCTCTGACATGTCAAATACAATCTCTTGGAGCTGAAATACGATCTCTGCCCCGCCATTTACCTCCTTTCACAAGCAAAATATTTTCCGCCACCACGCAAAAAAGCGTTCCGGAATCTCCGGAACGCTTTTCATGCATGGA
>JBFIXY010000191.1:0-3960 GCA_041605655.1 Planococcus sp. (in: firmicutes)
AGCCGTACTCGCTAAACCGGCAAGCGGCGCAACGGTAAGCGCAAGCAAAAGAACCAGCCATCCCGCCATATCTAAACCAAATCCAGAGCTTTGTACCCCGATCAAGCCGCTCCCGATGCCGGATAGCAAGATGAGCATGATGGCGAATGCCGTCGTGTTTTCTTCAATGGTGTATCTTACGGCTTTACGCGTTTTTAACCATACCGCAGTAAATGGGTTAACCTGTTCAGGTTCTTGTTTTTCATTGATATCGATCATCTATATTCCCCCTTAATCTTCTTTCTATCATACGGCGCTTTAAACAAATGGTTTCATAAACCTTATTTTTTTATTTGCTCTGCCGCCTTTTCTTCTGTAATGGCCTTTTTTGATTTTTAATTAAATTTTCCTTAAGTAGTTTAGTACATTTATGACTTCAGATGTATTATTTTCCGAAATCTTGTGGATTTTCGATATATAAAGCCACCGCGCCACAGTTCTTGCACACTGCTGCTTTCGGTTCAGCGTTGGCGTTAGTAAAGAGGCCACGCTTTTTTTGCGTAATTTTCAAGCCATACAAAGCACCTTTCACCGTGACGTGCACGTCTTCCACCATTTCCTCATTGCAGTCTCTACACATTCTCACCAAAATCGCTCCTATTCACTTCTTACATTACTTACTTTTTTTCAATTTCACCGCTTCTGACTCGACGAGATCCATAAAATTGCTGACGGTTTCCATATTGCTTTTCGAACCGCCCATTTTCAACATCGTCCGTCCGACGAGATTCGTTCCGCGATTCGTTCCCTCGTAAATGAAACGCGTTTGCTGTTCACTGATTTTTTGAAGGCGGAACTGCAGGTCGATTTCAAACATTTTCGCTAGCACGAAATGCAATTGCTTCACTTTTTCCTCCGGCGTGTCTTTATAAGCCATCGTTTCCACGATATACGTTTCGACACGGCTGCCTTCCCGGTATTTCTGTTCATGCTTCGCGCCGACTTCGTCTTCCCGCTTTTCGATCAAGCGGTGCTGTTCGAGCTTTGGCATGATTTTTTGGATGGAATCGTCTTTGAATAAGCTCCATACCGTTTCGATATCCGCATCGATTATGCGTTGCTGTTTCCATTCAATCATCTTATAACCCCCATTTTCCTGTTATGCTATGTTTTGCGCTTCAGCACTTACCCGCTCCATAAAGGTTCTGGCTGTCGCTTGCCGACTTTTCTTACTACCCGCAAGCAGCATCATTTTCGATGTAGCTGTGAGACCTTTATTGAAACCCGAATAAATAAAGCGTGTTTTACCAGCTTCCAGCTTTTCTAGCGTAAAGGCATAATTCACTAAAATCGACTGGCCCATGACAAACTCAACGATTCGTTCTTTGCGATTTTCCGTCTCCGCGTAATGCTTTGTTTCCACAACATAACTCATCAATTGACTTCCCTCGTAATAGCTTTGATTGTGTTTCGCGCCCGTTTCGTTGTCATGACCTTCTACGAGTTCATGGCGATGAATTTTCGGCATGATTTTGTGGATCATGAGGTCTTGGAACAACAACCAAACTTTTTCAATGTCCACATCAATGATAATTTCCTCTTTCCACTTCACCATTTCGTAAAATCCTCCTCAATATATCCACTAGATGGAGTCATATAAGCCTAGCTCTATTGCATAATCTGATAATTCCATTGTGAACGAAAATTCTGCGCGACGCAAAGATAGCGACAGCTTGAATTTTCTTGATTCGGGGTATATAGTAACTATAAAGAGCAAAAAAAACCGCCGGTGCGCGAACACCGGACGGCAAGCAATCAATAGGGCCTCCCAAGGGAGATCAGCCTCAAGGTTTCTTCATAAGGAATAACCCGCAGAGCAGTCAACTCAAGGGCGGGTTATTTTTTTTGGTTTGACGACGTGATTGCGAGCACTAAGCTTGCAAACGTTACTGCAAACATCAATGCTTCGAAAACTGTCATCCGCACCACCCCCTTTCGTTCGGGGATGGCCGACCACCCTTGAGTTCCCTTTTCAATTGCCTTTTTCCATCTTACCATAATCGGTCTTCAGAATCCGTTGAATCTCCTAGTCTTTTGCTTCAATGAAAAACGAAGTTAAATGCTGAATTTTCTCTTCTCGGTCGTGCAATTGATAAACGTCGCAATACAAATACTTCTGGTCTTTCCCTGAAGTCGATTTAAACGTCATGACGCCTTTCACCACAGCTTCAGATCCATTTGTCAGCAAGGTATCAATCGTCAGATTCATACCACCGTCCAATTCCATCGTTTGCTTTTTCATGTAATCGAGAAACGCTTGTTTGCCATGGAGTTCCCCATCTGCTAAAGTCCACACCACGTCATCTGCCAACGCATTCTCGTAAAAGTCATAATCCCGTTTGCTCGACGCCTCGATCGCTTTTCTGAAGAAATCCGGTCTCGCTTTTACAGTCAATATTAACTCCTCCATTTCATAGTGAGTTTGGTCTTACCATCCTATTCCTCCATCGCAATCAGAAACGAAGTCAACTCCTGAATCTTTTCTTCCAGTTCATGCATTTGGTAAATGTCGCAGTATAAATAAGTTTTCTCTTCACCAGTAGCTGTGTTAAACGTCATTTTGCCTTTAACGACTGCTGCCGGTCCGTCCGTCAGCAAATTGTCGATCGTCAACTCCGTCCCGAGGCCGCTTTCCATATCCAACATCTTCATGTAATCGATAAACGCGTCTTTGCCAAAAACTTTTTTGCCATGTAAGGTCCACGCCACATCGTCGGCGACGACATTTGCGATAAAGTCCACGTCACCATTGCTGAATGCCTCAGTCACTTTTTCAAAAAATTCCGGTTTCGCTTTCACCGCCATATCCTATCCTCCTATTTTTACGACATGATTATCACTTAGATGCACCTCTTACTCTTGTAAATCCCGTCATTCGTCATCGCTTTCTTTTTACGGTCATTAAGCTATTCTTTTTCTTATTAGAAACGAGCGGCTTTGGCGCGGGATTGTAATCATCGTCGTATAAGCCGGTATATGACTGATACCATAGAAATAAATGCGTGAGCAATACTTTGATGACGGCATAAGCTGGAATGCCAAGGATAACGCCTGGAATGCCAAATAGATTCCCGGCAGTCAATAAGACGGCAATGATCGTGATTGGGTGAATGTTCAAATTGCTGCCCAAGATCAATGGTTGGATCACACGTCCTTCCAAAGTTTGTTCAATCGTGAACACAATAATCACCTTGACGAGCATGATTGGCGAATGAACGACAATTGCGACGATGACCATCGGGAAAAAGGCGATAAACGTGCCAAGGAACGGGATCAAGTTTAACAAGCCGGCTGTAATGGCGAGAATCAAGGCATATTTTATGCCGATGATGTTTAACCCGATCCAAAACATGAAACCGACTGCAAATGCAACTGCTACTTGTCCCCGAATGTACTGGCTTAGTTGCATATTCATTTCGCGCAATAAAAGATAGGTTTTTTCGCGCATTTTAGATGGCACAAAATTCATGATGTGGTACGGCAATTTATGTCCGTCTTTTAATAAGTAAAACAAGATGAACGGGGTCGTGATGACGGCCAGTACAATCGATGTAAGCGTACCGAATATACTACCGATGCCGCCCACTGCGTTGCCGAGCACCGCTTCCGCCCTCCCGACAAGGGTTTCACCCAATGCACCGTTTTCACTTAATATTTGCAGTTGGAACCGTGATAACAGATCACTTTGCAACAAATTGTCGACTCGGGAAAGAAATGCGGTCAATTGTGCAGGAAAGCTCTGCATCAGTTCAGCTGATTGCTCTCGGATAATCGGGATCAAAATGACCACACCCCACGTGATCAACCCGATCAGCACTAGAAATACCATTAAAATCCCCGCAATGCGCGGCACTTGTTTTCGCTCGAGCCAATCAATCAACGGATTCAATAAATAATAGAGGAGTCCTGCCATTACGAGCG
>JBFIXY010000192.1:0-3959 GCA_041605655.1 Planococcus sp. (in: firmicutes)
TAGTATTCGGTTCTAACTCCATCTTGCGTGCAATCACTGAAGTGTATGCACAAGATGACAGCAAAGAAAAATTCGTTCGCGACTTCATCAAAGCATGGAACAAAGTGATGAACGCTGACCGTTTCGATTTAGAAAACTAATAGGAAAAACCTGGTCAGATTTCTGACCAGGTTTTTTTTGTAAGTTCACTATTAATTGCGCGAATTTTACAGTACCTAATTTCTTGAGCAACACGGCAAGCACTCGCATTTACTGGAGTGCTTGTTTTTTTTGTTTTCACTTCAATGCAAACGCAAGTTGAGTCAACCCAATTTACCTTTAAGTCAGTGAGCATTAACAAAATATATTTTTATGAACGGATTACTTTATAAGAAGAAATAATATACAATAATAATATTATATTATGGAATCTAATGTAAAATATAAAGGCATTAAGAAATAGGTATTTATAAACGGGGATGTGGAATTAGGTTGTCCATAAAAAAGAAGAAGTTAAAACTAAATTACCAAATCATGTTTATTTCCGTCATCATTTTGGTGCTGCCTTTATCGTTCATGGGATATTATTTTTATAAAACAACAATGAATGGAATGGAAAGAATCGGGGAAGAAAGAGCGACCAATTCGATTGGGATTGTTCAAAGCTTATTAGACAATAACGGGAAAAATTTATTGGCAATTACAAAATCCAATTCGAATTGGGAAGATTTCAGAGTCGCGATAAAAGAAAAAAACGTTTCGTGGATTGAAGTGAATGTAAATGAAAACTTGGCTTCGGTTTCAATTCTCGATTTTATCATTACGACAGATAATGAAGGAAACATCCTGACATCCGCTGAAGAAATTCCTAACGTAGCGAATGCAATGAATTTAGAAAAAATATTAGCCCCTTTAACTAACCAAAATGAATATTCCGGTCTTATAGATACGCCGGAAGGAATAGCGTTTATTGCTGTTGCAAGAGTGACAAACGAAGACGGACAAGCTTCGCCAACAGGCATATTGATTTTTGGCAGCCTGCTGCAGCAAGAGACGTTTAATTATTTGGTCGAAGCGCTGCAGGTGGATGTCGGAATTATTGACAGTCAGAATCATATCTTCGCCTCGACGGATAAAATAATGTCGGAAATGCAAACGAGAGATTGGGTAGTTGAAAATAACGAGATTTTGCGCGAAACGGGAATTGAGCAAGATACAATTGTGGTCAATGCGAGTAAACACATTACCGATATTGCGAACGAACCAATAGGATCTGTGTATGTCGAATCGCCTTTAAAGACCAGCACCAACGTCATCAAAACCTTACGGAATATCGGGCTTTCAACGGTGCTCGTTTTTATCGTCTTATTATTTGTTTTGACATTTATTTTAAAACGAAGAATTTTGTTACCTCTTAGACATTTCACTTCCACATTAGAACAAGTGGCATCGGGCGCATCAATTAATGAAATTCCAACTTCAATTAGCAGCCATGCAGATAATAATATTTTGAGGCTTTTTGATCAACTCCACCGATTGTCTTTTTACGATTATTTAACGAATTTGCCTAACCGCCGTGCATCTTCAAATCAGCTAGACCAACTGCTAAAAAGTGCTGGAGAAGACGAACGGATTGCCGTTATCTATTTGGACTTGGATCGGTTTAAAAATATTAATGATAGTCTGGGACATCATATAGGCGACCAATTGCTGCAACTGGTCGCAAGACGATTAAGTGAAATTATCGCGTCCAAAGGAATCGTAGCGAGGTTAGGCGGAGATGAATTTACGGTCATTTTGCCGAACATTCAAGGTTTGGAAGAAGTTAAACAGGTCGCGGAGAGTATCGCATTGTCTTTTTCAGACCCGTTAGTTGTTAGCGATTATGATTTATTCGTCACATCCAGTATGGGAATCAGCATCTTTCCAGATAATGGCCAAACGGTTGATGCCTTATTCATGAATGCAGATATTGCCATGTACCGGGCCAAAGAGCAAGGCAGAAACAAATACGAGTTCTACAATTCCACGATGAATTCGTCTTCTATCGATAAATTAAAAATAGAAACCGCTCTACAAAAAGCTTTGGATAATAATGAGCTATTCCTTGTATACCAACCAAAAAATTGCATTGAAACAAACGAAATCAATGGAATGGAAGCATTGATTCGTTGGCTTCACCCGACAATGGGCATCGTCGCACCGGGTGATTTTATTCCAATTGCTGAAGAAACAGGCTTGATCAGCCCCATCGGTAAATGGGTCCTAGAAACCGCTTGTAGACAAAACAAAGTCTGGCAAGAACAAGGGATGCCCCATATGAAGGTCGCTGTAAATATTTCAGCTCGACAATTTCAACATGATGATTTTATCACGACCATCTCGACGATTTTGGAAAAGAGCGGTTTAGAACCGCAATGGCTTGAATTGGAAATTACAGAAAGCACTGTAATGAATTACGCGGATGAAACGATTAGAATACTGAAAGAACTGGATGAGATGGGCATTGCGGTTTCCATCGACGACTTCGGAACAGGGTACTCTTCGCTCAGCTACTTGAAGCTATTTCCGATTAAGAGCTTAAAAATCGATCGCTCCTTTATTGAAGATATCGAAAAAAATGCGGGAGATTTGGCTATTGCGAAATCGATTATCGCGTTGGGCCGTACACTTAACTTTGAAGTGGTTGCGGAAGGTGTAGAAAACCAGCAACAGCTCGAAATCTTAAAAAGGGAGAACTGCGATACGTATCAAGGTTATTACTTCAGCCCACCGGTAACAGCCGCGAAATTTGAAGAAATGCTGCTAGAAGCGAAAGTGAATGCCCAATCGTTCCTAATTCCATTACAATAGCTAGTTGCGGCTGCTTGATCCT
Source organism: Planococcus sp. (in: firmicutes) (assembly GCA_041605655.1). Classification (GTDB taxonomy): domain Bacteria; phylum Bacillota; class Bacilli; order Bacillales_A; family Planococcaceae; genus Planococcus. Next base: position 2,855 of record JBFIXY010000192.1, read on the forward strand.
GAAGTTTACGGGATTCAAGTAGCTTTTTTTCAAGCCGGGAAATAACAATTTTTAAACGCCTTTGGTACGATGAGTCAAAGGGAGTGGCGGGTTGATGAAAATACATGCAATTCTGTTAGCGATAGCGGTTAGTTTGTCCGGCTGTATCAGCGAAAAAAATACGGAGCCGAGTGATGAAAATGTCCAAGAGGCGGTGGATTCTGCAGTAGATGAAACTCCCACTCAAGAAAGTGTGCAAGAGCCGATTTCAGAAGCTGTTGTTGAATTTCAGATAGAGCTATTAGGCACGCCCATTCATGTGGAAGGAAAACCGGTTGATGGAGGCACGCAGCTCAAATGGACAGTTGTATTAGAGGACGGAGCGGTTCAACGGTTTGTCACAGACGCCCAAACTGGGGAAGTGAACGAGCTAACTGAAGGGAAGAATGCTGAAGCTTTAGCTTCGTTTATCAAATCATCTTCAGAAATGACAATTCAGTCCGATCTTCCTCAGCCGACGGATAAAATCGATATGACGCCATTGCAAGTAAATGAAGGTGAATTTATCTATGTGGATCAAAGCGGCGATGCGGTTTTTTGGAAAGACGGACAAGAACTAAAACGTATTGCGGTGAATGCCCTTCCCGACACCAATTTAATGATGGATGATCAAAACCGAATTCTTGTGCTGACCCAACCATCCAATAGCTACGACCATGGAATTTTTGGCGACCAAGTTGAAGCAAGTGGCTTCGCAATTATTGATGCCGCTACTAAAAACCTGGTTCAAGAGGCAGTTGTTCCTCAAAAAGACGTTATTGAAAGTTTACAGCCGCTTTGGATAGACTGGGACCAAGACGGCACGAAAGAAATCATCTTAACTTTAAGCAATAACGAGACTGGAGCTAGGCTCGCAGTAGTTGATGAAACGGGTAAGCTTTTGGCAGAAGGCGAGCCTCTAGGACAAAACCACAGGTGGCGCCATGCTTTAAGCGTGGGTGCATTTGGTTCAACAGGCAAATTGGAGCTAGCTGAAATCACGACACCGCATATTGGCGGGAATTTGCAGTTTGTCGAATGGAATCAGCAGAGTAAGAAATTGAACGTGACAGCAGCTGGAGCTGAA
>JBFIXY010000193.1:0-3957 GCA_041605655.1 Planococcus sp. (in: firmicutes)
CTCAAATGACTATTCGACTGAACGAGAAAGGTTTCACCTTTTTATCGTCCTTGTTTGAATTGATGCTTGTACTGATTTTTTTGCCGCTTATGGTGTTGTTCTTTTTATTCGTGCGCGGATTTTTCGTCGAAGCCGATCCGCAGACGGCAGAATGGTTTTTGTTTGCCGGAGAGTTGCAAAGTTATCTGACGGGTATAGACTCGATTGCAATTATCAATAATGGGGGTGGCGTGCGGATTTTGCAGCGAGGGAATGAATACGACATTGAAAGTTACGATAAATTCATTCGTAAACAAAAATTTCGACAAGGTCATGAAGTCATGATGACGAAAGTGAAAAAAACTACATTTTCGGTGCACGGCAATAGCCTGTTGCTGCGAGCCGAATTCACCAATGGAAAGATTTTGGAGGAAGTATATGTGTATACGTATCCTTAAATGCGGCAAAGGTTCGATTTATCCAGTGTCCGTCATTTTTTTTCTTTCTGCTCTCATCCTTATGTCGCATGCAGTTGCTGTCTACATTATCCAATATAAGACGTATGACAGTTTGGAAAATTTGCACAGACATGCTACGATACAACTACTAGAAGATATTGCGCAACATAAAATACCTGAGTAGCAGGATGCAATGGGTGGTAAGATGAAAAGAATATATTTGGTCGGATTTATGGGCTGCGGCAAAAGTGCTGTCGGCAGAAGGCTTAGTTTTTTATTGAAAATTCCCTTTTACGATATGGATAAGGAAATTGTCCGGCAAACCGGGATGCCGATTCCGGAAATCTTTGCGAAATATGGGGAAGAGCACTTCAGAGATCTTGAAACGCAATTTTTGAAGGAGTTTAAACAGGACAATTGCATCGTCTCTACGGGCGGCGGTGTCTCGATGAGAGCTGAGAATCGCAAAATCATGCGTGCAACAGGACTCGTATTGTTTTTGGATGCCCCGTTCAGGGAAATTTGGAGGCGGATCCATAAAGATGCAAACCGGCCCATCGTCCGAAATTCGACGAGAGAAGAAATCGAAGCGATGTTCAAAAAGCGGTACCGTTTTTACAAGGAAGCAGCGCATATCACAATTCGGACGGAATTCCGGACGCTCAGACAAATAACTCAATATGCTGCATTTCAAGTGAATCGGCTAAAAGGCGAATGAATTCGATTGTTTCTAATCGATCGTTCGCCTTTGGTCGTTTCTGTTAAAAAGATTGCGCTTTCGCCATTACAATGTTAGGATATAGACAAAGTTATACTATTCTGTATAACGGTTTGGACCAAACATTAGATTTGGGCGGATGATTGTACGGGGAGAGAACGCGAAAGCGTCGCCGAAGGAGCAAATGACAATATGTCATGAATCTCTCAGGCAAAAAGACTCGTGCAGGACGCATCTCTGGAGAACGCTGCTTGCAGCTACCAAAGAGGAAAGCCGTAAAGGTAAACTTTCAGGTTCCAGGACAGAGATTTCCCTATCAAAGGGAAATCTCTGTCCTTTTTTTGTGGAATTTGACATCCAAGGAGGAAAACGAATGGGAGAATTGCAGCGCACCCCTCTTTTTGAGGCGTATTCAAAGTATGGCGGTAAAACAATCGATTTTGGCGGTTGGGAACTTCCGGTCCAATTTTCGAGCATCAAAGAAGAACATGAAGCAGTCAGAACGAAAGCTGGATTATTTGATGTATCCCATATGGGCGAAATTTTTGTATCAGGCGAAGGCAGTCTTGAATTTTTGCAGAAACTGGTGACGAACAACGTTTCCAAGATCAAAGACGGTCAAGCGCAGTACACGGCAATGTGTTATGAAGATGGCGGCACAGTAGACGATTTGCTCGTTTATAAACTGGCGGATAACGATTACTTGCTTGTGGTCAACGCTTCAAACATCGAAAAAGATTTTGAATGGATGCAAAAAAACGCTGGAGAAGGCGTTGTTCTCAAAAACGAATCTGAAAATTATGGTTTATTGGCTTTTCAAGGACCTGAAGCAGCTGGAATTTTACAGCGCATGACAGATGAAGATTTATCGGCTATCCGCCCGTTCCGTTTTAAAACTGACGTCGAAATTGCCGGTCATCCTGTTCTTTTATCCCGCACAGGATATACAGGCGAAGATGGCTTTGAAATATACGCAAGCCCGGAAGCTGTAGTGGCATTATGGGATAAGATTTTGGAAGAAGGCAAAGAAGATGGCGCGTTGCCTGCGGGTTTAGGGGCGCGTGATACGTTGCGCTTTGAAGCTTGCCTTGCGCTCTACGGGCAAGAATTGACCAAAGACATCACGCCGCTTGAAGCGGGCATTAACTTTGTCGTGAAACTGGACAAAGAACAAGACTTTAACGGCAAATCAACACTTGAGGCTCAAAAAGCCGATGGTGTACCACGCAAACTTGTCGGTATTGAGATGATTGATAAAGGAATTCCGCGCCACGGCTATAAAGTGTTTGCAAACGGCGAGCAAATTGGTGAAGTGACGACAGGAACGCAATCGCCGACCTTGAAGAAAAACATCGGGCTTGCCCTTGTTGCAAGTGAATTTGCTAAACTTGGTACAGAGCTTGAAGTGGAAATCCGCAACAAACGCTTAAAAGCGGTAACAGTCGAAACGCCATTTTACAAACGGTCAAAATAATCTCAATTGAAAAGGGGACATCCTTCCATGAAACATCGCTACTTACCAATGACCTCTCAAGACGAAAAAGAAATGTTGGAAGCAATCGGCATCGAGTCGATTGACGAACTTTTTGCTGATATTCCGGAAAAAGTGCGCTTTAAGGGCGAATACAAGATCAAAGCTGCTAAATCTGAATCTTCTCTGACAAAAGAGCTTGCGCAATTGGCAGCGAAAAATGCCGATACAAACCGTTACGCTTCTTTCCTTGGAGCGGGTGTTTACGATCATTACAAACCGATTATTGTCGATCACGTCATTTCCCGTTCTGAATTTTACACAGCGTATACGCCGTATCAGCCGGAAATTTCACAAGGTGAATTGCAGGCGATTTTCGAGTTCCAAACGATGATCAGTGAATTGACGGGCATGGACCTTGCAAACTCTTCAATGTATGACGGAGGCACAGCTTTAGCGGAAGCAGGCATGCTTGCTGCGGGCCACACGCGCCGCAAAAAGATCCTCGTATCGCGCGCCGTTCATCCTGAAACACGCGATGTTGTACGCACATACGCATTAGGTCAATCGATTGCTGTTGAAGAAATTCCATTGAAAGACGGCCATACCGACCTGGATGCATTGAAAGAAATGATTGATGGCGATACGGCTGCTGTGATGGTGCAATACCCGAACTTCTTCGGACAAGTGGAAGACTTGAAAATGCTTGAGCCGATCATCCATGAAGCAGGAGCATTGTTCGCTGTGTCATCCAATCCATTAGCGCTTGGAGCATTGACGCCGCCAGGCAAACTTGGAGCGGATATCACAGTCGGCGACGCACAGCCTTTCGGCATCTCAGAAGCGTTCGGCGGACCGCATTGCGGCTATTTCGCTGTAACGAAACAATTGATGCGCAAAGTGCCTGGCCGTTTAGTCGGTGAAACAGTAGATGAAGATGGACGCCGTGGTTTTGTTTTGACATTGCAAGCGCGCGAACAGCACATCCGCCGCGACAAAGCGACTTCGAATATTTGTTCAAACCAAGCATTGAATGCACTCGCAGCTTCTGTTGCGATGACGGCTCTTGGCAAAGAAGGCACGAAGCAAATTGCCGTGCAGAACATCACAAAAACGCATTATATGAAACAACAATTAAAACAAGCTGGATTTGACGTTATTTTCGACGGAGCACATTTCAACGAGTTAACTGTGAAAACGTCAGCGCCATCAAAAGAGTTGAATGCACGTCTTCTGAAAAAAGGCATGATCGGCGGCTACGACCTCGGACGCAGCTATCCGGAACTGAAAGGCCATACGCTTATTGCCGTAACGGAGCAACGGACGAAAGA
>JBFIXY010000194.1:0-3955 GCA_041605655.1 Planococcus sp. (in: firmicutes)
AAAATTTTGCTTTACTGGCGATATGCAACTCTTGTCAGGAACCATCTGCAACACAAGGTTTCTATCCAGACAGCGTCAAAACAGTAAAAAAGTAAGTTTTTTGTGGAAGTGCATTTAGTACGTCTAACTGTAGAAATACCAATTTCGCTGAGAAGTATACGCGAAGAAAATTTTAATTACAGTTAGCGCAATATCGTGCATTGGCGAGGGTTATCAAATTTCGTCAGGCATCACCATTTTAGATATGTGAAACATTGTAGAAGTAACGAATAAAAATTTTCCGCGTGCGATCCCCTCTAGGGAACAGTTGAGGGGCAGTAAAAGGAAGGGCATGGCCTGTCGAAAAGGGTCATGCTTTTTCCTTTGTCAATTATCCATCTGTACCAATTAACATGGTTTATTACTTAAAATAGTAGACAACTAGAGAGATATCAACTTGTTCAATCGATAAGGGGGATTTTGAAAATGGAAAAAGTCATGCATGCAATTCAGGACGATTATCCGGAAGACTTTGCTTGGTGTTACGGCTGTGGCCGAATGAATACAGAAGGACATCATTTCCGTACCGGTTGGTTAGGTGATGACACAGTGACTTATTACAAGCCAGCACCTCAACATAAGGCCATTCCAGGATTCGTTTATGGCGGATTGGTAGCGTCTTTGATCGACTGTCATGGCACCGGGTCGGCTTCATTGGCGTTGCACCGTAAGAATGGGTTTGAACCTGGCAGCGGTGAAGAGCCTCCGCGTTTCGTAACAGCGTCACTGCATGTTGATTTTTTAAAACCTACACCTGAAGAGACTGTTTTGAAAGCCGTTGGACAAGTAGAAGAAATTCATCCGAAGAAATTCAAAGTAGCTGTTAAGGTATACGCCGGTGATACGCTTTGCGCAACAGGTGAAGTAATGGCGGTCGTTATGCCCGCAACATTTGCCAAAACATGAAGGAACCGAAGCTCTTGCAGTCTGCAAGAGCTTTTCTTTGGTTTAACGTACTGCTTGTAAGGGAAAAATCACAATAAGGGTTTATATTAGGATGGGAGGGAGCGAATGGACATGGAAGAAAAACGCAATGAAGAAGAGGAGCTGGTCAAGGCTTCCGTAGAAGAGAGTGAACCGGAAAACGAAGCACTTGAATCAGATCACCGTTTTGATAAAATATACAGCAATATTGCTTCGAACCGCTATGAGAATCTGCGGACGAGCTGGATTGAGAATCGAGCGAAAAAATTGCGAAAAAAACGCAAATAAAGATGGAACGGATCATACATTCAATCTTTATTTTTTACGAGGCGTGTTGCTGATTTCTTCGGATACGACAAATGCAAGATCATCGTTGCCGAACATTTGAAGAATTTCCATCATGGTACCATCATCGACTTCGATTTCTTCCGACTCGGCAGCCGACTCTTCAATCGCTAGAAGCAACGCAGGATTCTTTTCTTGATGCGGATAAGCTTTTTCGTATAGCTTTTCTGGATCTAATTGGCGGTTTGCGCACCAATGGACAAATAGTTGAATCATCGTGTTTTCATCTTGCTGATATTTCTTGATAATGTATTCTTCGTGATTTTCGAATTCCATTTCTGCACGCCCTTTTTAAGTTATCATCTTGTCCTACTATAGCAAAATGGTCAATTTGAGTACATGCATAGACTTCTATGAATATTTACTCTAAAATAAACGCGAGAGCAAAGCTGAGATCGGAGGGTATAACATGAAATTATTGCAAGTTAGGAAGGGACAATTTGTCTACTTCAACAACGAATTGCATAAAGTCTATTCGGTAAAGCCATTGGCTAAACAGTCGGTGTTGATGTACCGGATCAAAGACATGGAACAGGTTGAAACGAAAGCGGAAAACGTAACCTTCTACAAGCCCAAACATATGGATTCGTTTATGCTTGCAGGAACGCGGTATACATTGCGGGAAGATCTTAGCGCTGAGCCAGGCGGCTACATTTTCATCTCGAAGCCGGATCCGGATTATACGGATCATTATTCACTTAATGAATTCGAGAAAGTGGAGTCAGTGGAAGGCAAAGACGTGATTACGACTCGTCAGAACACGGTTAAAGCAAAAGAGTTTTTCGTTATGACATTGGGCGAAGAGCCGGGAAGCAATGACATTTCCTATTACGACAAATCCAAAGTTTCTGCAGAGCAGCTTGAAAAAGATGCGAGCCTCGAAGAGGATTTGAGTGAAAAGAATGGCATCAAACCTTCTATCGGTGATGTCTACCTGAATATCGAAACGGGTGGAACAACCATGGTCGTAGCGATTGAACAAGATGTAGCCACGATGGGCACGGGAGAAAAGATGACATTCAGCAAATTGTATAAAGCCGATCACTGGAGCTTCATCTATTCCCTTAATACGGGAACAGATGAATTATTGTAATTAGAAATGCGGACCCTTGTGGTCCGCATTTTTATTTCTTTCAAAGAAGCGGTTTGTCAATCGGAATGGGCGTCAATGCCTTTGTATCGTTTATGAAAACAAAAGCATCATAGCGCTGAGCAATTTTTGACGGGACGTAATTGCCATGGGCCTCATATTCCGGATGATAAACGACACCGATTGCACGATGTCCGACCCAACGATCAAAGAGGGCGTAGTTGCCATTGTCGAAAAGCAAAATCTTGTTATGCGCACCGGTCCGATTCAATAACTCTTCCCAAGAATTGAGCCGCGCGGGCGGAATGCGCATCTTCTGGAAAGGGGTTCCCCAGGAACTGGCGGCGATTACAGAACCTGTATACGTACCGAAGCCCACTGAGAAAACCTCTTCGCTCAATTGTTGTTCACGCAGCAGCTGACCGACATTCACCATACCTGCTCTGCGCATATCTGTTGCCCTCGCATCGCCAATATGCGTATTGTGTTCCCAAATGATGATCTTGGCCTCCCGACCATGGAAATCTCTGATTTCGTTAATAGCCGATACCATATGTCCGTCCCGGATGTTCCAGGACAAAGCATCGTCCCGAATCATGGCGCTATAATAGTCTTCTGCATTTCTTGCGACGAGGGCATTGAGTTTCAAACTCAGCGCGGTTTCCTGTGCATCTTTGAAAATTTCTTCATCCTTCCTTAGCGCATGCAGCAAATTATCCACTTCTTCTATGCACCGATTGGATAAATGGACAGCTGATACCGCATACTTTTCTGGATCGCGGTTGGAGGCTTCAAAACAGGCTAGGGTCTCTTTGGCTAATTTCAGGTGTTTGGGGGATAAGTTGTTATTGGATAGAAGACGGACAATCTCATCGAGTGACTCCCATAAACTATAAACGTCGATGCCGTAAAACCCTGTTTTCTGTGCAGACCGTGAATTATGAAGGCGTAACCAACCGATAAAATCAGCGATTTCCTCATTGGCCCACATCCAAGTCGGCCAGCGGTTATATGCCTGTAGGATTTCGTAACTGTTTCGTTCGGTTTGGTCGTAGGCTTTAACGTAGCGATTGACTGCATCTGTTGGCGGCCAGTCGCCTTCAATAGCGATGAGGGAAAAACCTTTTTCCTGAATGAGTCGTTTTGTTATTTCGGCACGACAGGTATAAAATTCGGACGTGCCATGAGTTGCTTCGCCAAGTAAGACGATTTTGGAATTGCCGATAGCATCGACAATCTTGTTCAAGTCTTCGTCAGTATGATAAGGCAAGGCGTGTGTTGTTATAGCTTCTTCAAGCGATATATCCACGATCAAAACTCCTTCCCATTCGACTGTTAGTATTGATGTTCCCGAATAAGCGCTGATAAAAACAGTATAAAAAAACATCCGCTCTTGGCGGATGTTTCAGACTGTAGACAAAGTCTAATTAAAATGAATATCGGTGTATAACTTCCAAGCGGTCTGGCCACTTCGCTTTCCGTGGGCTCAGCTTCAGCCTCCTCGTCACTTACGTGACTGCGGGGTCTTCAGCTTTCGCTGTCCCACAGGAGTCTTCG
>JBFIXY010000195.1:0-3947 GCA_041605655.1 Planococcus sp. (in: firmicutes)
ATTGTTTTCAACGACCGCGTTTGTCGTAAAACCGAAATCAACCAATTACGGACTCGGCATTTCCATTTTCAAAGAAGGCGCCACGTACGAAGATTATCAAAAAGCCCTTAATTTCGCCTTTAAAGAAGATTCATCGGTCCTTATCGAAGAGTTTCTGGACGGAACAGAATATCGTTTCTTTGTCATCGATGACAAAGTGGAAGCTGTGTTGTTGCGGGTTCCTGCGAATGTGAAGGGCGACGGTGAACATACCGTCGAAGAGCTAGTCATTCAAAAAAATCAAGACCCATTGCGAGGCAAAGGCCACCGCACACCTTTGGAAAAAATCCAATTGGGTGAATTGGAAGACTTAATGCTAAAAGGCCAAGGAAAGCGATTTGACTCGATTCCGAAAAAAGATGAAATCCTTTATTTGCGTGAAAACTCGAACGTCAGCACTGGCGGCGATTCGATTGATATGACCGATCACATCCCGGACGATTATAAAATAATTGCAGCGGATGCTGTAGCAGCAACTGGCGCGAAAATCAGCGGCATCGATTTGATCATCAAGGATTTGAATGTCCCTGCCACCGCTCCGAATGCATACGGAATTATCGAAGCGAATTTCAATCCATCGATGTATATGCACATCTTTCCCTACCAAGGAAAGTCGCGTCGACTGACGATGAATTTACTTCATTACCTATTCCCAGAGCTTGTGTGAGATGAATGTATTGCTTGCTTTAATTCCACAATGAGTTGAATTAAAGATTCACCATATAGATACTGCGTAAAACTGTCTCGCTTGCCGCGGGCGAGCGCTGAACCGCTTCGTATCTACACATATATAACCGTAGTAATTCTTTTACTTCTTAGAAAGCTTATCTAGCGAAAGCGCGCCTAAGGGCTAGGCGAAGTAATGAGACGGGTGTTTTTTCACGGCTTATTACGGGAGCCAAGGAGGTGCCAGTTACTTTTGGCAACTCCTTGGCGACGAGCTCGCGCAGGAGCAATAATCTTTGCTCTGCCCAAAGCGTCTTGAGCGATATTTTAATAAATCTCTTCTTTAATTTAGCGTGTTTTGCTGTAAGTCATTCTAAATAAAAAAACGCAGATAAAAGTAAAAAAGCTATCCCATCAAGTCAACAAATGACTTCGGGATAGCTTTTTTCAATCGGCTTATTTAAGTTTTTTTAGTTCTTCCAATACATCAGAAGGCTCGTAGCGATCTTTGTAATCTGATTTGGTGTATTCAAATTCAATCGTTCCGTCCGTCTGAATGATGTAGGTTGCTGATACAGGAAGCGTCCACGTATCGTCCCCGTTATGCTGATCGACGCGAAGACCGATTTCTTTATACGTTTCAATCAAGTATTCCGGCAATTGATAAACCAAATTGAATTGGTTCGCCACTTCGTTGCTTTCATCGCTTAAGACGATGTATTCCAAGTCATGTTTTTCTTGAATAGACATCGATTGATCTGGTGTTTGCGGGCTGATGGCAATCAGTTCAGCGCCTTGCTCGTGAATCTCGCCAATGATTTGCTGATACGCGCGTAATTCCATATTGCAGAATGGGCACCAGTTTCCGCGATAAAACGTTAATACGACTGGCCCTTGTTTTAATTGCTCATAAAGTTCGATTGTTTCGCCAGTTGCATTCGGCAAATTGAAGTTTGGTGCTTTTTCGCCTTTTTTCAATCCTTTTTCTTCACTCGATGCTTCCAATTCTTCTAAAGCATTTTGCATTTTCTCTTGGATTTCTGCAGGCGCTGTTGCTTTAAAGTTCGCTACGTATTGCTCGAAATCGTTCTTCATATTGGTTGTCATAAAATAAAAACTCCCTTTGGATTCATTAATTGAATTGACCGCTCTCCTACCTAACCATTTAAATGGTTTCATGCGGTTAGATTCAAACTTTACGGTATGTTAGAATGTAAGTCAATCATTCTGTTTTAAGGAGGATTCACATGGAGAATAATTCAGAAACAGGATATTCCTTTGTCAGTCAGTATTTGTTTATCAATTTTTTAAATACCATTAATATCAAAAAAATTGCTGTGACGGATTTTCTTGATGAAGAGCACGGTCTAGAAGATTGGCTTTCGTTTATGGCACAACAAGGCATATTGAATCAGCAGCAAGTAGAAGAGCTTCACAAGTCCCCAATTGATGTTACGCTGGTAAAAGAATTTCGGGATCAATGGCGGGGTTATTTATCTGCATCAGAAGGTAAGGAAATTCCTTTCGCTTCTTTGGCATCTTATACGAAACAAGCACCTCTATATGTGGATGAAACATTTACGCCTGTGCCAAGCAACGGCGGAACGGAAGGTTTGCTGGCATTGCTTTCTTTTGAAATGATCCAAGTCTTCGGGCAAGGGATTTTTAAAAAGATTAAAAAATGCGAGAGCTCGCTTTGCTATGCTTTTTTTGTCGATACAAGCGGCAGACGGAAATGGTGTTCGATGGAAGTTTGCGGAAATCGTGAAAAAGCGCGGAAGCATTACGCGAAAAAAGGGAATGTATAAAGTTTCAAGATGCATCATGTATTGCGCCGGATGCCCTTTCAGGCTTGGCACTCTGTGAGCACAGGAAAACCCCGAAAGGATTCGCTTTTTAAAGCGTTACCCATTCGGGGTTTTTTCACCACTTCGCCTCTCACCGATCCTGCATCTCCTTAATCCCTCTGCCGCCTAAAAAAGCATGTCCCGTTTGCATCGTCAGCACGGTCTCAAAACCATAACGGCTATATACTTTCTCCACCCGCTCATTGATCGGGTGCACCCATAGTTTTTCAAGCTGCCGCTGTTGTGCTTCTTGTTGAATTTGCTGCAACACCAAGCCGATTAGCCCTTTTCCGCGGTATTCTTCGATGGTCGCGACACTTTCGATTCTTCCTTGATGGCCATGGACAAACAAACACGCAGTCGTACACGGATGTCCGTTGTATTTCAAGAGGTAATGCGTATAACGATCGTCGTTGAATTCGGTTGCAAAGGCCTTTTCGCGAACTTCTTTTCCTCCAAATTCTTCGATCTGGCATTCCACTCCTAAAGCCTCTTCGTAATTCTCCGTAGTGACTTTTTCTATCACGACTTCTTGCTTTAATGGCAATTGGACAATTTTGTTATTCCATAACTGTATGCGCTGCGAAAAATCCTCAAATCGAAACCCTTTTTCTTTCAATAGGGTCACAAAGCTGCCCAACACCTCTAAGTTATGCAAATAAAACCGAGGAATAATATTCAACTCGTTATAAAACGATATGACTTCATCAATCACTTTTTCAGGATGCTCTGGCTGTTCACTCACGTGAGCATGGTTCGCATCATAATAGCTTGGCTGCTCGGCGTTCGAAAACAAACTCCCCCACGGGCGATCTTGCTTCGTGGAAAATGATTGCAACAACTCAAAGTCTAGCTCTTCAATTTGTTTTACTAAATCCATTTGTTTCTCGCCTCTTCCCATTCTATTCATTAAAGTTCATCTCCCTAAATGTAAGGCTTGTTTACACAATAGACAACCTTTCTAATAACAATATATCCCCTTATGAATTCTCACAAAATCACTCAAGGATCCGGAACATCAAGTGGCGACTCCTGCGGAAGAACGAAGTGATGAGACCCCGCAGGAAGAGCATTGGCCGAAGCTTGCGAGGGCAAGCTCTTGCGACGAAGCTAGCGTAGCGATGCAGGAGCATATCTTTTTTGCGACGAGGAGGCTCATCGCTTCGTCCGCGGAAAGCGTCCGCTTGGTGTGGAGGATCCTGTTTAACTACGAAAAAATGACTAAATATTCTTTTTTATACAGTCTGAAAACCCCCTTATGAATTCTCATAAGGGGGTTTGTCATTACTAGTTCATATCGAACCAGCCATTATTAATCGTTTGCTTGTACCAGTAATAGCTGTCTTTTTTCGTGCGTTCCAATGTGTTGAAATCTACGTGAATGATGCCAAAACG
>JBFIXY010000196.1:0-3921 GCA_041605655.1 Planococcus sp. (in: firmicutes)
AATACGCGGTTATATCTTTCCCGTAAGTAGGTCTCTCGAATTGCAGCGACTCGGCAATGCGGTCGGTCAATTCCTCAAACAAAGCACCCGTAGCAAACAATGAGGTCCAAATCTGTTCATACTTACCATCGGGATACGTGAGCAGGAGCTTATTCCACATTTCGCTCTCAACGTATTGTTCAATATTTCTCCCGCCTTTACCAGGATCGGTAGTAAAGTCGGATTCTACACCGACGTACCAAGTCAGCATCAACATCAACATCTTTCGCACCGGACCGTCCATCATCTCTTTCGCTAGCGGCAGCTCGTGTCTCCATAATGCTTTTGCGACATAAGTGCTGACCCACCAAAACTCATTGGCGCTATCGAAGAACGCTTGTTGTCCAGGGGCTCTAAGCCGATATGGATTGCCTGTGTTCACTTCTATCGATCTGAGCCGATCGTCTTTATCCAATAAAATTCTCCTCGGCTCTTCTTTCGCCATTGATTCTGGAATAAGCGACACCGGTGTTAACGTCAGGTCAATTCGGTTGCCATCGGTAAATAGCATCAAATAAGCAAAGCTTTCGCGTTTTTTTGCAGAAGGCGGCACAAGCATGGAGTCAGGCATTTGCGTCATGATTCGTTCGCCGAAACAATCCACCCACGAATGATCTGCTAGAAAAGGCTGCAAGGTTTCTACATAATAAACGATGTCGTAATCTTGAAAAGGATCTTTTGTGCGTTGACCATCAACGCGAGATCCATTTAATTCGACCATTCGAATTAAGTCATTTTCCGATGCGATGGCTAAAATCATGGAGAGCATTTCGTGTTCATTTCTCATTGAAGATCATCTCCAACCTTTCATTAATTAATAGCATGCCTTTTACATACACGATAAATAGTTTTAACAATAGTTTCTCATACTCCACAACACGTAACCAGAAAGGCTGATCCAGAACATGATAGAAATCATTGGCACCAAAGTCGAACTGCACGAAAATACACCTGACAACTTGGCTGAGTTGTATTATTGGCGGTTTGAAGACAAAGAGCGAGAAGCGAAAAAATGGAACGGACCTTACATCCCCGAAAAACAGATGACAAAAGAAGAGCACCAACATAGCTGGATGAACGAAGACGAAATTTCGGCAGGAGTGCCGACGTCGCTCGTCATTATTGCCGAAGGAAAAGTCATCGGTTATGTTGGCGCATACTGGATCGACAAAAATACAAATTGGCTCGAGACAGGCATTGTCATTTACGATCCGGCGTATTGGAACGGCGGCTACGGCACAGAAGCCTATAAATTGTGGCTAGATTTCCTGTTCGCTTCAACAGATTTGCACCGCTTAGGCATGTCGACTTGGTCCGGCAACGAACGAATGATACGAGTTGCCGAACGGCTGGGCATGACCCAAGAAGCATGCATACGGAAAGCTCGAACCGTGGGCGGGGAGTATTTTGATGCGATCAAGATGGGGCTGCTAAGAGAAGAATGGGAAATAGCGACGAATATAGAAAAAGTAAATGAATAGTTTTCAGCTTCTAGAGAAGTGAACAGCTAGAGAGGCATCAAATAATTGGGTCAAAAATTTATCTGTGTTGAAATGCCTATAAAATCAGCTGTTGGGGTATAGAAATAGAAAGTTCTGTTTTAGCATTCATAAGCTTAAGCCCTATTTGTTTTTTAGAATGAAAAACCACTATAATAAAGACTAGGTTTTCAATCTATTAGCGGCGAAAACAGTTAATTTGCAAGGTTGATGTAAGCGGAACCATCTGTTGTTTTGAGCCTGCAGCGGTTTGACATAAGGCCTGCAGTTCCGTAACATTAATAATTGTGATAAAAATCAGGAGGTGCACGATTATGAAGAAAGTAACAAATGTCTTCTGGATCTCGCTCGCCCTTGTCATTTTGACGGTGGCATATGGAGCGTTTACACCAGATAGTTTCGCAGAAGTTACTGGGAATATAAAAGGATTCCTGACAACTTCGTTCGGCTGGTATTATTTATTGATTGTATCGGTAATGGTTATTTTTTGTCTTTACTTCCTTATTAGTCCGATGGGGCAGATTCGTTTAGGGAAAGACACCGACAAGCCGGAATTTACGTTCGGCACTTGGATTGCAATGCTGTTTTCAGCAGGCATGGGGATCGGGCTTGTGTTCTGGGGAGCGGCTGAACCACTTTCCCATTTCGCAGTCGATCCGGCCACTGCAGAACCAGGAACCGCAGAAGCGTTCAAGGAATCGATGCGTTTCACCTTTTTCCACTGGGGCATTCACGCTTGGGCAATTTATGCTGTAGTAGCTTTGTCGCTCGCGTACTTCCAGTTCCGTAAAGGAGAACCGGGATTGATCTCGGCTACATTGAAACCGCTTTTCGGCAATAAAATGAATGGTCCATTAGGAATCACAGTCGACGTCATTGCAATCTTTGCAACAGCGGTTGGAGTTGCAACAACACTTGGCTTTGGTACGATTCAAATCAATGAAGGTTTGGCTTTCTTGATCGAGGACATTCCAGGAAATAATTTCACTGTACAACTTGTCATCATCGCGGTCATCACCGTATTGTTCATGATTTCCGCATGGAGCGGTCTGAGCAAAGGCATCAAGTATTTGTCCAACACCAATATGGTGCTGGCGATTACCTTGCTTGTATTGGTCATTATTCTAGGACCTACTTTGTTGATTTTGAACATGTTCACAGAGTCACTTGGTGGATATTTCCAAAATATCATGCAAATGAGTTTCCGTGCGTCACCTATTAATGGAGAAGAACGTGCATGGATTGATGGATGGACTGTCTTTTACTGGGCATGGTGGATTTCATGGTCACCATTCGTAGGTATTTTCATCGCACGTGTTTCTAGAGGACGTACGATTCGCCAATTTTTATTCGGTGTCTTGCTAGTCCCGACAGTAATTAGCTTTATCTGGTTTGCAGCGTTCGGTACGACAGCTATTGATGTACAAAATAGCGGTGTTGATCTGACGAACCTGTTGACCTCAGAAAGATTATTTGGCGTCTTTAATGAATTGCCATTTGGCATCATCTTGTCGGTTGTTGCAGTTATGTTGATCACAACATTCTTCATCACTTCTGCCGACTCGGCAACATTCGTGTTAGGTATGCAGTCGACAAATGGTTCATTGAACCCGGCAAATTCAATCAAATTGACATGGGGAGTAGCTCAGTCGACAATCGCTGTGATCCTCCTGTTTGCAGGCGGATTAGATGCTTTGCAAACGGCGTTGATCATCGTCGCATTCCCATTCTCGTTCATTATGCTAATGATGATGGCCTCGTTCTACAAAGCGATCTCATTGGATTATAAAGCAAGCAAAAGAAAACGCTAAAACCGCCGCTTCGGCGGTTTTTTGCTTTTCAAGCGTGTATAATAGAGAAAGTGTTTTTAGAATGGGGGAAATGATATGACTGAAAAACCGCATGTTTTATTAGTAGACGGCATGGCTTTGCTGTTCCGTTCTTTTTTTGCAACATCCGCTGTAGGGCAGTATTTCAGAACGTCTGAGGGCCTCGCAACAAATGCGGTGCAAGGCTTTGCCCGTCATGTGCTCGCTGCTAAAACGATGATGAAGCCGACGCATATGGCTGTGTGCTGGGACATGGGCGCGCATACGTTTCGCACCGATATGTTCGAAGGTTATAAATCGAATCGTCCAGCGCCGCCCGATGACATGCTGCATCAATTCGATTTGGCAAAAAAAGTTTCAGAGCAGTTAGGGTGGATGAATTACGGAGAGAAAGGCATTGAAGCGGATGATTTTATCGGTTCGTTCACAAAGCAATGGGAGGATGAAGTAAAGTTCACCATTATTACCGGTGACAAAGACATGCTGCAATTGCTCAATCCATCTGTAGAAATTGCTTTTATGAAGAAGGGCTTCCATATCTATGATGTCTATAC
>JBFIXY010000197.1:0-3920 GCA_041605655.1 Planococcus sp. (in: firmicutes)
CCCGCATCGACGCCGGCGGCATGGTGCTGGTCCACCAGGAGACCTATCCCAACGAGTCGACGACGCTCGCCGACATCATCCTCCCCGCCGGCGCCTGGGGCGAGGACGACTACGTCCGCAACAACGCGGAGCGGCGGATGCGGCTGTACCAGAAGATCATGGACCCGCCGGGCGAGGCCAAGCCCGACTGGCAGATCTTCGCCATGGTCGCCAAGAAGATGGGCTACGAGGGCTTCGACTGGAAGGACACCAACGAGATCTTCGAGGAGGCTGCCCCCCGCTCGGAGGGCTCGCGCAAGGACTGGCTCAAGCTGGTCGAGTTCGCGCAGTCCGAGGGCCGGCGGGCGCACGACGTACTGCTCGACTTCGGGACGACCGGCATCCAGACCCCGATCAGGCTCGAGGACGGGCAACTCGTCGGCACGCCGCGTTTGCACGCGGACCTGACCTTCAAGTCGGACTCCGGCAAGGCGAACTTCGTGTTCGCCGACTGGGACGAGGTGGCTCGCCGCAACGAGATCCTCGGCCCCGCCGACGGCGAGATGTGGGTCCTGAACGGGCGGGTCAACGAGCTCTGGAACAACCTGTCGGACTTCACGCGACGGAGGATCCTACCGCATAGATTCCGCTGAACAGTAATAACAGCAGTCCAATAACGCCTGAGAGGAGTGATAATACAATCCATAACAAACGGCTTGAATGTTTTGCCAGCAGGATAGGCAAAGATAAATTACCAACGAGCTGAACAGATGTCATAACCGTCAACACAGCTCCTGCCTTCAAAACATCCATCCCTTTATCAATCGCAATTGGTGCAAGCCACGTGATAAGTGAGAAAAACAATGCGGTCTGAAAGGCAAAAAACAATAGCATATACCACGCGCGCTTGTTTGACCAAGGCGAAGAAGTCGGAATAGCGGCATGGCGAACTTCGCTCTTTTCAGGCTCCTTCGCGCGAAGCCAAAGCGCTAGCGCCGGCACCGTCAAAACTCCCCAGCTAGCGAGTGCAATCGGCCAGCCTGCAACCATATAGAAAACGCCTGTCAATCCAGAAGCGAGCATTGCGCCTAGCCCCATGCCAAATGAATACACACCGATCAGCGATGCTGTACGGCTAGGAAAATTCGCTTTAATCGCCGCAGACAAGAGCGGACTGATTACAGCGATTGCTAGTCCGATAAAAAATGAACTGACGAGCAATACAGGATAAGTCGGCAGAAAGCCACGAATCAATGTCATCATCCCAAGCGTGATGAGTAAAAAAACGACACTTTTTTTGACACCGAACGTGCGGTTAAAGCCAATTGCCAGGGGCGCGAAAAGCCCCATACAAAACACCGGAATCGAAGTCAACAAGCTTATATCGCTATTAGACAATGCTAAATCGCGCCTCATAATGTCGAGCAGCGGGCCAATGGAAGAAATCGCTGGCCTTAAATTCAATGAGACAAATAAGATGGCAATCACCATTAAACCAAGTGCCGGTTTCTTATGTTGATTTGTCATGCTAGCTCCCTCCCTTGCCGACGGAACAATTGTCCAAACTTGTGTTCGCTGCAAAAATTTATTAAAATGTAATGTGAAAGGCGGGCTATAAATGAGATTAGTGAATTGGAGCTACGCAAAGCGCTATAATATTAAAGCTATTTTTGATGAGTTTCCACACGTCGTCGTTTGGTTCCGTCAAATCGGTGGTTATTATTTCATCTATACGATGAAAGGGCTGACGAAAGAACACATTCCTGAAAGACGCGATTATGTTCGCATGGAATACTTACTGAATAAAGACCTTGGCCTCTTAGATGCTTATAAAGAACGCAAATATAAAATGTGATTTCAACAAATCAGAAATGTATAAACCAAAATAATTTGTAATTTACTTATAATTATTTACTGATAACGCATTAAGTTTATCGCAGTCTGCAGCCGATTGCTATCGATTTAAATGGGATTCATGGTATACTATTCTTATTGTGAAATTTGGGAGGTACTTAAATAATGATAGCAGTAAATGACGTTAGTCTTCGCTTTGGAGACCGTAAACTTTTTGAAGATGTAAACATCCAGTTCAACCCAGGCAATTGCTACGGATTGATTGGTGCAAATGGTGCAGGTAAGTCAACATTCATCAAAATCCTATCGGGCGAGCTAGACGCACAATCCGGTAATGTCTATATGGGATCAGGCGAACGCCTTGCCGTTTTGAAACAGGATCACTTTGAATACGAAGAATTCCCAGTACTTGAGACCGTAATTATGGGACATAAAAAATTATACAAAATCATGTCTGAAAAAAATGCCATCTACATGAAAGAAGATTTTTCAGATGAAGACGGCATGCGTGCTGCCGAACTTGAAGGCGAATTCGCTGAATTGAATGGTTGGGAAGCGGAATCTGAAGCTGCGATCTTGCTTCAAGGTCTTGGCATTTCAGAAGAGCTTCATGACAAAAAAATGGCTGAACTTTCAGGTTCTGATAAAGTAAAAGTGCTTTTAGCACAAGCTTTGTTCGGCAAACCGGACGTCTTGCTTCTGGATGAGCCTACCAACCATTTGGATTTGAAAGCCATTCAATGGCTGGAAGAATTTTTGATCAACTTTGACAACACCGTTATCGTTGTTTCCCATGACCGTCACTTCCTAAACAAAGTTTGCACACATATCGCTGACTTGGACTTCGGTAAAATTCAATTATACGTAGGAAACTATGATTTCTGGTACGAGTCAAGCCAATTGGCAACACGTTTGGCTTCTGATCAGAACTCGAAAAAAGAAGAAAAAATCAAAGAGCTGCAAGCCTTTATTGCCCGTTTCTCCGCTAACGCTTCCAAATCGAAGCAAGCGACGTCACGGAAAAAAATGCTTGATAAAATTGAACTCGATGACATCCGCCCTTCTTCACGCAAATATCCGTTTGTAAACTTTACAGTCGGACGTGAAATCGGCAATGATGTATTAACAGTGAAAGATCTTAGCCAGACAGTGGATGGCAAACAATTGTTAACAAACATCAGTTTCAATATGGGCAAAGACGATAAAATCGTACTCATCGGTGATCCACTTGCAAAATCAGCGTTGCTTCGCATTTTGGCCGGAGAAGATGAGCCCGCAACAGGATTCAGCCGCTGGGGTGTAACGACATCACGCGCGTACTTGCCGATTGACAATTCCGCTTATTTTGAAGGCAGTGAACAATCACTTGTTGACTGGCTGCGCCAGTACTCTCCTGACGATGAAAGCGAAACATTCTTGCGTGGATTCTTAGGCAGAATGCTATTTTCTGGCGAAGAAGTGAAAAAGAAACCTTCTGTGTTATCAGGTGGAGAGAAAGTTCGCTGCATGCTGTCGAAAATGATGTTGTCGCATTCAAACGTCCTCTTATTGGACGAGCCGACAAACCACTTGGACCTTGAGTCGATTCAAGCGTTGAACAACGGCATGATTGCCTTCAAAGGCGCAATGGTCTTCACTTCCCATGACCATCAGTTTATCCAGACGGTTGCAAACCGCGTAATTGAAATCCGCGAAGACGGTTCAATCTTGGACAAACAGTTAACGTATGATGATTTCCTTGAATGGAAAGATGCACAAGGCATTTTAAACTAAACCACAAAAAGACCGCGGCTAATGAAGCTGCGGTCTTTTTTCGTCTGTTTTATTTCATAAAGCGATTCACTAAACGTCCTGCCGGAATCTTGGAAACCAGTTTGCTGCCTGAATTCGAAACGTTTCGAACAACCGTCAACAGCTCTTGATCGCCCGCCCAATGTTCTTCTATAACTTCAACCGGGAATTTGTTCAACAACGTATTGACGATGAAAACCGCAACTACGACATCATCTAAAAATCCGCCCGGGCCAACCAATAGCTCCGGCAAAAAATCGATCGGTGCAAAAAAGTACAGTATCCCGGCACCGATC
>JBFIXY010000198.1:0-3908 GCA_041605655.1 Planococcus sp. (in: firmicutes)
AGCGCCTTATTTCGAAATGATGATTCGACAGTCCGGAGAGATCGCACACGCTGCAGTTGATGCTGAAGAACAATTGCATAAAGCCGGTTACCCGGCAATAGTCGGGGCGGAAAAAAATGCCGCGAATCTTTTTGTAACCGTTCAAGGCGAACGCATCCTTCTTCAAAGAGAAGAGGGCCGCTTTATCGGCAAAGGTGCTGGCGTTGAGTACACCGAAGATGAGCTATTGGATGTCGCAAGAACGAATCCTGAGAACCTCAGCAATAATGTGGTGACTCGACCGCTTATGCAAGAAATGGTATTTCCGGTTTTGGCGTTCGTGGGAGGCCCGGGTGAAATCGCTTATTGGGCGGCGTTAAAAAATGTGTTTCAAATAGCGGATATGGAAATGCCAATCATCATGCCGCGTTTAAATCTGACCTTGATCCCAAGAAAGGTCGAAGTGTTGCTTAAAAAATATGGACTCTCTGCCGCTGAGGTTGCAAATGGTCGACAACTTCCAGAAATGCGCCAGCAACTGATGGATTCAATCCGTGAAGAGCAGGCGGAAGTACTCCTCGAAGAAATGAAGCAGCAGCTAGAAGCCAAATACGGCGAAATTCAACAGGCGTTTTCTGCAATAAGTAGAGGGTTGGATCCACTAGTTGAAAAAAACTTGCAGATCCATTTAAAACAGCTGGAATTTTTACGCAATAAATTAGAAGATGAAGTAATCCTACAAAACAGTACGCAATTTGCCCACTTTGATCTGCTGGAAACTGAGCTTTATCCGAATGGCGGTTTCCAAGAGCGGGTTTTCAGTCCGTTTCCCTACATGAACGCGCATGGTTTGGACCTAGTAAAAGATCTATTAAGCCTAGATTTTAAATATGACAAAAATCACAAATTCATTTACTTATAAATGTGTAAAGTCTGCCTCGGCAGGCTTTTTTTTGTCTCAAGAAGTGCAATTGGGATATTTTTCTGTAATATGTATAAAATATTTAAAAAACAAGTGGTGGGAAGTGGGGGATTGTGGTACATTAAAAACAATAAGTGAGGTGGAAGGCATGTTCATGGGGGAATATCAACACAGCGTTGATGCTAAAGGACGTTTGATCGTCCCGGCAAAATTTCGTGAACAGCTCGGTGAGAATTTCGTTATCACTCGAGGCCTGGACCAATGCTTATTTGGCTACACAATGGATGAATGGACTAAGATCGAGGACAAGCTGAAAGAGCTGCCGGTCACTAAAAAAGACGCACGTGCATTTACACGGTTCTTTTTCTCGGGTGCTTCGGAAGTGGAACTCGATAAACAAGGACGCGTCAACATTCCATCCACTTTAATATCATATGCGAAACTTGAAAAAGAATGCGTCATACTTGGAGTCTCAAATAGATTTGAAATATGGTCTAAAGAAGCTTGGGAAGAGTATTTTGCGGCATCAGAAGATTCCTTTAATGATATTGCGGAGAATTTGGCAGACTTTGATTTTTAAAAAAATAGAACGGAGGGAAATGATTGTTCAACCACACCACGGTTTTACTTCACGAGACCGTCGATGGACTGAACATTCGTCCTGACGGCATTTACGTAGATTGCACACTTGGCGGAGCAGGGCATAGCGAGTATTTGGTGCAACAATTGTCCGAAAAAGGGCATTTGTATTGTTTTGACCAAGATGCAACAGCGATTGAACATGCAAAAGAGAAATTACAATCACATTTAAAAAAAATCACATTTATCCATGCGAATTTTAAATTTATTAAAGAAGAATTGGAAATGCACGGGGTTAAGAAGGTAGATGGAATTTTATATGACCTGGGCGTGTCATCGCCTCAGCTAGATACTCCAGAACGGGGGTTTAGCTATCATAACGATGCACCGCTAGACATGCGGATGGATCAGACGGCAGAGCTAAGCGCTTATCATGTTGTCAATGAATGGTCATTCGAAGATTTGGTGCGTATTTTCTATCGCTATGGAGAAGAAAAGTTTTCCAAACAAATTGCACGGAAAATCGAAGCGGCAAGAGAAATTGCGCCAATCGAAACGACGGGGCAATTGGTCGAGTGCATTAAAGATGGAATTCCTGCATTTGCTAGACGCAAAGGTGGACACCCTGCTAAACGGGTTTTCCAAGCGATTCGCATCGCAGTCAATGACGAACTTGGAGCTGCTGAAACATCTTTACAAGATGCAATCGAGCTATTGGACATTGGTGGGCGTATTAGCGTCATTACTTTCCACTCGCTTGAAGACCGATTATGCAAGACGATTTTTAAAGAACATTCGTCAATGCCTGAACTACCGCCGAATTTACCGGTCATACCTGAAGGCATGGAACCGATCTTGAAATTGATTACACGCAAACCAATCCTGCCGTCAGCAGAAGAATTGGAGCATAATAACCGCTCGAGATCAGCAAAGTTAAGAATTGCCGAAAAAGTAAAAGATCAATAAATAGAGATAAAGAGAGATAAAAAATGAGAGTTAGGACGTGTTCAAATGGCTTTATATGCAAAAAGAGAAGCATACATACAACAGCCGGCCGTTCCTCAAAACCCGACCCGGGAGCCGGCTAAAAAAAGAAATCTCATCACTAAAGGTGAAAAAGTCCTCTATCTGTCTTTTGTGGCCGTATTTGTGCTATGTGCATTGCTCATATTGCAAAATCAGTCTGTGATTCAGGCATCAGCACAAGAAATACAAACAATTGAACATACAATCGATGAAAAAGTGAAACAAAATACAGATTTGTCTGTGCAAGTCAAAGAAGCTTCTACATACGAGGTCATTTGGGCAAAAGCTAATGAATTAGGCTTAAAGTTAAATGAGCAAAATGTAAAGGTAGTGCCAGCGCAATGAAAAAAACGTTTCGATTTCAATGGGGAGCCTTTCTGCTGTTTTTAGTCTTTGCAGGGCTCTTTTTCCTTTTAGCGGCAAGAATTGTCTCAATACAAGCCACGGGATCAGTCGAAGGGCAAGAATTGGCTGCAAAAGCTGCAGCGAAGTACAGCCAAGAAGAAGTCCTTACTGCCAAACGGGGGAAGATTCTTGATCGCAACGGTGAAGTGATCGCAGAAGATACGCTCACATATAAAGTCGTTGCTGTTTTAGATGAATCGGCCACACAGAAGGTCAGCAAACCTCGGCATGTAACAGACGTTGAACGAACGGCTGAAATATTGTCTGATTATTTGGATACCCCGAAAGATAAAATTTTAAGCATATTAAATTCCGGAATTGAAAAAGGCCGCTATCAAGTGGAGTTCGGCGTAGCTGGAAGAGAAATCAGCCACACGAAAATGCTGGAGATGAAAGAACAAGGTCTTCCTGGCGTCTTGTTCGTCCGCGATTTAAAACGCTTATACCCTAACGGTTCGTTTGCCTCTCATTTGATTGGTTTTGCTTTAAAAGAAGAGCTTGAAAATGGGCAGATGGTAACAAAAGGGAAAATGGGTCTTGAAGCAATCCACGATGAAGTATTAACTGGAACGAACGGGAAAATGGAATTCAGCATCGATAAATGGGGTTACCTATTGCCGAATAGCGAATCTGCAATAACTCCCGCAGTTGATGGTTCTAATATTCAATTGACATTAGACAAAACATTGCAGAACTTTTTAGAAGATGCAATGTCTAGCGTTCAAGAAGAATATTCCCCGACAAGGATGATTGCTGTTATTGCGAACCCTAAAACAGGTGAAATTTTAGGGATGTCTCAACGACCGACATTCAATCCGAATACGCGAGAGGGACTTTCAGACAACTGGCTCAATGAAAGTATCGAATTGACGATCGAGCCCGGATCTCCTATGAAGATGTTCACGCTTGCTTCTGCTATTGTAGAAGGCAAATGGGAGCCGAATGATTATTACGATTCAGGCACCTATACCTTGATCGATCGTACAATCCGAGATCA
>JBFIXY010000199.1:0-3892 GCA_041605655.1 Planococcus sp. (in: firmicutes)
AGCCAACAGCATAAATTTCATTTTATTGTTCATCGCACTCATCCTCTGCAAAAGAAGCAAATGAAAAAAAGCTTCTTCGTATACTTTCATTTTATAGCTGAATTGTCAGAAAACATATTAAAGACGCTTTAGAAAACACAAGAAAGAGCCATTATAAGGCAAAATGGTGAAGTACTAGTTTTGCATACGTGTAACTTTTAAGATTAACTTTTCTGCATATATGGGCGCTGCGGAATGACGGTGATGCAAAAGTCTTGTATCTAGTAAACGCAAAAAGCCTCGATTTAGATCAATAAAACCAGCTATTCGCTCCGGAACGCTCTGGAGTGATTAGCTGGTTTTGCAAGTTTACTCGTATTCAAATTTCGCTGACTCGGGTCCTAAGCAGATGTCATCGATAAAGGCGGTGATTTCATTTGAGACGTTTTCAGGGTCTTCCCAGTACAGCATATGAGCTAGCTGCGGAAAGAAAGTGAGCCGAGCATCGGAAATAGCACCAGCCAATCTTTCCTGGTCTTCCCGTGAAGCAATGGTGTCTTTACCGCCGGAAACAATAAGTGTAGCTGCTTTTATCAAATGAAGCTGAGATGGGAATTGCTCTTTTAATAAGCTTGCCGACGTTTCTTTCCAGACGCGTGCGGGTATTTTTTGCGAGTCCTTGTATACACGCTTTAGAAAAGGGAGGGGGACAGGTTTGATGAAAAAGCCATCGTTAAAATCTTCGACAAAAGAAAGGCTGATGGGGTCCGTTAAACCTGATATCTTGGATTCTAGCGTTTCGATAATTTCAGGTTTGTCGCCGAGAGAAGAAGGGGCGCCGACAAGAATAAGGCCGAGCGTTCGCTTTGGGTAATGGGCTGCAAACTTTCTAGCTGCGAATCCACCGCTAGAGGCACCCAAGATAAACGCTTTTTTGATATCAGCGGCATCCATGAATTGCAGTAAGTCCCCTTCAAAGTCCCGAACTTTATAGCTGGCCTCCGGCGAGTCGATGCCATCGTGCCCACGCTGGGTATATGCGATGGCACGAATCCTCTCCGGGAAGTGTTGGAGCAACAACTCGAATGTGCGGCAGGAATCGGCGAACCCATGCAGCAAAATCACGGGAATTCCCAGCGGGTCCCCGACTTCTACATAAGAAACTTTTTTGTCATTGGCTACAAGCATTTTTTTCAGTTTCAATACCAAGAATTCCGCCTCCTTTCAATCCAAAATGATGCTTCCATTTTTAGATGCCAGCTTGATCAACACGCCGTCGCGGCCGAAATTCACCTGATCGGAATCGCGGCCGAATATGTCTAATCGTCCGTTATCGACGCGTGCTTGAATGCGCGCATTTATCGGTTCTTTTTCAGTATGGATTTCGATGCGCCCATTATTTGTTTTTAAATCTATCGGGAAATCCAGGGTGGTCACAGTTAATTCAATTCGTCCATTGTTTGTTTGAGCTCTCAAGTCCCCGAATACATCTCTGATTAAAATGCGTCCATTTGACGAGCGTGCTGTAATATCCGCGTCAATATCCGTTATTTCGATTACGCCATTGACTGTTTCAACATGTATGATGTCGGTTTCAACAGCCTCTATGGTAATACGGCCGTTATCCGCTTCAAGCAATATGTCAGTGGCTTGAATTTGTCCTGCATGAATCGCACCGTTCCGGCTGTCGATGGCGAGCGAGCCAATGCCATCTGCTGGAATATAAACTTGCAGCAGGTGTGAACGGCTGAGGCCGAATGAAAAGAATCGGGATTGTTCTTCGACTGAAACGATCAGGCGTTTGCCTAAAATATCGGTGTTTAAGGTTAAGTTATCGCTATCACCCGTCAATTTGATGCGGGTAGTATTGTTTTCGCTCGGCAGCAAGTCGATGCGGACATTGTTTGCAGTAATATCGATACCAGCAAATTCCAAGCCGAAAGTTTTTTCTTTCACCACATCCTGTTGCACTGCATCTGAGTTATAAATAGAGAATAGAATTGCAAAGGCAGCTATCAAAGAAAGTGCCGACAACACAATCAAGAACCTCACGAAAATTTTCATTAATTACTCGCCTCCTTGTCGCAATACCGGCTTAAGGAACAGGGGATTTACTGAGTTTGTCGAATACATACATCAGGAGAAAATAACGTGCATGTCCACAGTAGGGAGGGACGGGAGACGATGAAATCCATGCAGAACAAACGGGCGATTGCAATCGAGCGGGTTGTCTATTGGACAGTCCAAGCCTCCTTGTTGGCTGGTATTTTATACATGTACACACAAGATAATGGAACCAAGGTTTTTATGGGAATTTTGACTATCGCGGTGATGGTTGCCATTGCGCTTGTACAAAGGCGTTATAATTATCCGTTGCCATCGATCTTTGTAAGTATTGTCTATAGTTTCGTCTTCTTTTCCGTAGTCGTCGGAACGTTTGGCGGCGGCTATCAAATCAATCATTTTGATGATTTTTTGCATATATTTTCTGGCATTTGGATTGGCTACGCCAGTTGGATCATCTTCAGGCGGCTTATCCGAGATGGTGGCGCAGCCAATTTGCCGAACGCCTTTATCGCGCTTTATATGATCTGCTTTTCCTTAGCTGCCGCAGCTGTGTGGGAGCTTTTGGAATTTGCAGGCGATAAGTTATTCAGTTTTACTGCTCAAGGCCGAGATCCTGACGACACCATGATTGATATGATCATGGGATTAATAGGCGGCTTGATAACGGCTTTCGTAATTTTAAAATTAAGAGATGCAAAAAAGCATGGGGACAATGGAAACGAGTAGCAGTTGCCGGTTAGTGCTTATGTGGTATTGATTCTAACATAAAATTAAATATATCAGAAAAATCAGTATATTTAAATGGGAAATTGCTGTACTATTTAGGAAAAGGAAGTGGAAGGTTGGAAGGAATTTTCGCATATGCACCCATTATTATGGCAGCGGCTGTCCTAGTCCTCGGAATGATCATCTTTTTCGTTTTTTGGAATCGTTCGAAGTGATGCAAGGATCTTAAGGCAGGAGGAGGGTGCCGTAATGTGGAATGTGAAAAAGACTGTTTTTATTGACCGCAGAGCAGAGGAAGTCCATTGCTTCGCAACGAATCCGAAGCTTTGGTATCAATGGTATGCTGGATTATCCGAGGCTGAAAACTTGATAGGAGAAGGTGCGAAGGGTACGAGTCTGGATTTGAAGTTTTCTTTTCTTGGGGGTTATTTAGCGGTGCATTTGCTTGTGGAAGAAAATGCACCTGTGGAAGACGGGTATATTTGGCGATGTCTGATTACCGGTGCGATTGAAGCGGAACAGACATGGCATTACCAATCCGAGGCAGACGGCACCGTAATCCATTTTGAAATGGATTACGAACTGCCCGGCAGCCTGCTCGGAAAAGTGGCCAATCAACTCTATATCAAAAAACTGATGAGAAATTCAGTGAATCAGACTTTGCAGAACTTAAAAGATATCAGCGAAAGCGATTGACGCAAAAAGCAGAACCGCCAGTCATTTGACTATCGGTTCTGCTTTTTGTTTACTGTATTGTTTTAAGGGCATTTTCCTCAATAATTGTATCGGATAAGCGAAGCTGTTGAGCGGCTTGTTCAATATGGTTTTCACATTTCGCGAAATCGACTGAACGACCGCTATTAAGCGAATAACATATTCCTTCTCCTGAGGCTTGGGTTAAATCTGGTTCAAAATAAACACCTTCATAATGAAATGCGCCATTGCGGAACACGGTGAGGTTGGATTTGTCATCGAGCAGCGATTCGCCGAGCATATAAGCGGGTGTGATATCGAGCAAGTCAAGAATCGTCGGTGCAATGTCGATCTGCCCGCCGCTCGCTTGCATCACTTCACCCAGTTTTAAATTCGATGGTTTGATGAATAAGGGTACTTGCCGATC
>JBFIXY010000200.1:0-3885 GCA_041605655.1 Planococcus sp. (in: firmicutes)
AACGCCTGTAATTGAGACAAACGCACTTCCAGAAAAATGATGTATTCATGGCGGCTTTTCAGCAGCCGCTCAAAATCTTTCATGTTGCGCAACACCGGCAATACGCCTTGCAGCTCCGACATTCTGTTTCCCCCTTCGTATTCATGTGTTTCTTATTGCTCATCCTATGTTTCATCTGCATTTTATACATCTTCAGAACAAGATTTTTCGCTTTTACACCGTTTTCATATCTGCTGAAAGCGTACCATATTCCATATGCAGATGGAATCTCTCTTATAATCGCATGCTTACGCTCCCTGTCTTTCTGTTAAATGAAGCGAAACATATCGAGACAAGGTACCACCGGACTAAGAGGAAACAACACGTTTTTTTAAAAGAAAGAGGACGTTCCAATTATCTTAGAACGCCCTCTTTCTGCTTTGAATTATATGTTTGGCACTCGTAAATCAGGACCAGTTGCATTTGCTCTGCATTGTCACAGCAGTTTCTTATTCAACTCTTAGTCAATAATGACATCTCGAGCGATTCAGCCGGTACGGGCTTGCTGAAATAATAACCTTGTCCATGGTCACAATTTTGTTGCGTCAGGTAAGCCAACTGACTTGCATCTTCAATTCCCTCTGCAATGACTTGCATGTTCAATTGATGGGCAAGTGAGATGATCGTCGACGTAATAGTTTTGCCCTTCAATTCTTTATTGATATCCATCACAAAGCTTCGGTCTATTTTGACACGGTCAAACGAGTATTGCTGCAAATAGCTGAGCGACGTAAAGCCGGTGCCGAAATCATCGATTGAGATGGAGATGCCTAATTTTTTCAATCCGAACAAATTTTGCTTTAGAATCTTCGTATCTTCCATCAAAATACTCTCGGTCACTTCGAGCTCAAGCCATTTCGGATCAAGTCCAGTTTCTTCAAGTACGTCTTTGACCGTTTGTACGAAGGTTGGATGCTGCAGTTGAATTGTCGAGACATTGACGCAAATTTCAAACGGCTGAAAGCCATTATCCTGCCAAGCCTTAAGCTGCGCACACGCTGTCTGCAGCACCCATTTTCCGATAGACACGATTTGTCCGCTCACTTCTGAAATCGGGATAAAGTCAACAGGCGAGATTAAACCAAGCGTCGGATGATTCCACCGGATCAACGCTTCTACTGCACTCAGTTCCCCCGTTTTGAGGTCTGTGATCGGCTGATAGTGAAGCTCAAATTCTTGGTTTTTCTTCGCTACCTTTAAATCTTTTTCAATGATCAGCTTATATGCGGTTTTTTGATCCAACTCATCTGAATAGACCGTGTAATTGTTTTTGCCATATTTTTTGGTGAAATACATCGCTGCGTCAGCTTTGCTGATTAGTTTTTCTACCGTTTCTTCAGCTTCTCCGCTTATTGCAACCCCAATGCTGCAGGACACGGAAAGAGAATGACCCAAAATGGCTAAGGGCTCTGCAATCACCTGATTGAGCCTTGCTGCTAAGAGATGAACTTCTTCTTCCTTAGCATGCGGCAGCAGTATGGCAAATTCATCGCCTGCAACTCTAGCCACGGTATCCTCAATTCCGACCGCCTCCTCCAAGCGTCTCGCAACCGCTTGCAGAAATTCGTCACCCATGGAATGGCCTAACGAATCATTGATAAACTTGAAGCGATCCAGTCCGATGAACAAGACCGCCAATTGATGTTGATGAAGCTGCGAAATTCCGAAGACTTGCCTCAACCGGTCCTCAAACAATTTCCGGTTGGGCAGTTTGGTCAAAGTATCAAAAAAAACAAGGTCGTTCATCAATTTTTTATTTTCGTTTCTTTCGGTGACGTCCACAGCAATCCCGTAAACTCCCACAATTTCATCTTGAAGCTTCATCGGAAAATTGAAGATTTCCGCATCTCTTTGCTGTCCATCTTTGCGCATAACAGAGATTTCGTACGCTACGCTTTCCCCAAACGCCGCCTTTTGAAAATGATGAAGGGTCGTGGACCTATCTTCCTCAACCACAATCGGCATGAAATTCATTTCCAATAGCTCCGTGGCAGAATATCCCGTTAAGCGTTCACATGCTGCATTCGCATCGATGAAGTTGCCTGCTAGGTCAAACGTGTAGACAGCCGCCGGATTATTGTAAAATAGTGATTTAAACTGTTCTTGATCTCTTTTCACTTGCGCCCTTGCTTGGACTTCCGCTGTGACATCCAATATGGTACCGATTAAA
The DNA here is from genome assembly GCA_041605655.1 of Planococcus sp. (in: firmicutes). Taxonomy (GTDB): domain Bacteria; phylum Bacillota; class Bacilli; order Bacillales_A; family Planococcaceae; genus Planococcus. The sequence continues at coordinate 2,210 of JBFIXY010000200.1, forward strand.
AATGTCTCGCCATTGCGGACCATCTTCTTCCCGTGGACTTCGAGTGTAATCATGTCCCTGTTTTTTTTGATAAAACGGAGATGGTAGCGATCTTGTACGTTTTGTCCATCAAATCTTTTGCTTAAACGCTCCTCCATCACTTCCATATCAGCTGGATGAATCATGTCCGTAAAAACAATTTCCCCATTCATAATTTCCGTTTTGTTATACCCAAGAAGTGTGCAAAGGTGCCTATTGATAAATGAGTAAGAATTTTTTTTTATTACATACATACTTACAGGAGCATCTTGCACAGTAACTTCGAACATCTCCTCATAAAACGCTTTATCCATTGGGGCATCTGCCTCAATTAAATTCAAGAAAAATTCATCCATAATATGTTTCATAACAACTTAACCTCTTTCTACTCTAAATTTCCATCTACCGGGACCCGTAAAATAAATTTGGAGGGAAAGTTTCTTCACCAAACACATTTGTATAAATTGGCCGCATGAATTTCAACATCAAAAATATTGATCAATTCGCTTAGGCAATAAAAAGCTCGTAGATTTCGTTCTGATAAATCTTTAATTTTTTTGTCTTCTATATACTTAATAGTGTTATCTTTTCTTTTCAAATCACGTTGCTCCATATAAAGAGCCTGATTTCTTAGGCGGCTGGATCCGCTTTTTACAATTTCAAAATCGGTGTAATTGTATATAGTATATTCCATATAATTAAATTCCCATGAAAAGATCATAATCAAGTTATGCTCTTTTAAAAAGTAGACACCATCTTCATCAGTTTCAAGCGTCAGCTCGACCGTTCTACCAATAATGCTTTTCAACTCCGCTAGGTTGTATCCACTTGACGAAGGATTTCTTTTGAATATAAACATATGTGGTCTCCTGATGAAGATAATTTTAATTTTCATACAAAATTCCATAAAAATTATCTTATTACATATTTTATCTTTAATGATAAATAAAAGTAAAAATTTTCTATTTACCATATGAATATTATAGACTGTTTATTGTAATGCAAAAAATAGTCTATAATGACTAATTTATCTCTACAAAAGAATTAAACAAATTGAAACTTTTTATCCCAATTAAAATACAGGTTGTGTCCATTGCTTCACTCGACACGTCGACAACCAATCCAAGAGAAAAACCTGCTTCGACTTATAACGCAGTCAAAACAGGTTTTGATGAAAAAGTTCAACTTTCTGGAGAAGCAATATTTTTTGTATAGAAATCCTTCAACAAATTTATAAATATTTCCGGTAATTCCCGCGTAAAAACACGCTGTCGATTTGGCTTGAGTATACTTCGGTGTTTAAGATCCGTTTGCTGATCAAGCGGTTCGCGATGATTTCCGTCTCCCGGAACTCCAAGTTCACCGCATCGGCGATTTTTTGCGTTTCGACAATCGTCGGCGCGTCTGTTGCCGCTTTGGCGCTGCGACTTTCCGCTACGACAAACTTCAAAATTTGCGCTTCTTGATCGGTGATTTTCCCGGCGGCTACGAAGTTTTCGATAAAATCGCGCTCGTTGACGATGTCCTTCAACACTTTTGCCGCTTTGAATTGCGGCGCTTTGGATGCGGCGATCGTGATTTCTTCACCGGTCTGTGGATTGCGGCCTTTGCGCTCGCTTTTCGCCATGACTTGGAATGTGCCGAAGTCGTTGATCTTC
>JBFIXY010000201.1:0-3882 GCA_041605655.1 Planococcus sp. (in: firmicutes)
CGGAAGGCTTGCGACAAGAACTCGATCCTGCGATGAATATCCGTGCAACGATTGTTTCTCCTGGCGCAGTGGCGACGGAACTGGGGAACACGATTGCGGACCAAGACATCTTGGATATGTTCGCTTCTGGCGGAGATATGAAATTCTTAGAGGCGGAAGACATTGCACGCGCAATTTCCTATGCCGTTGAACAGCCGATGCACGTGGACGTGAACGAAATCTTAATCCGTCCAAGACAGCAGAAATAGGGACGAACTTTCAATCATCACGATTTTTAATAAAAGCACAGAAAACCCCGCTCCTCAATAAGAGGAAGCGGGGTTTTTGGCTATTCAGCGGACAATTCGCTTTCAGTAACCCATTTATGATTGGTTACTTCTTGGCCATCAGTCGTTGTAAAATCGACCATGTAGACGGTGGTCTGTTCAGCAGAATCAATTGTAGCGGTTGCCCCGTCCATACCTTCCATATGGTCAGCGGTGAAGACCGCTTCATCACCAGCTTCGAGTGGTATGCTGGTGGCATCTTTAAGTTCTTCGTGAATGACCCATTTATGGTTTTCGACAGGCTCGCCGCCAGTTGTTGGGGTATAGGTGATGGCGTAAGCGGTTGTATCAAATGCCCCGACAATCGTCGCTTCGCTGCCTTCCATGCCATTCATGTGGTCAGCAGTAATAATAGCGGTGCTACCTGGCGTGAAAGTAGGTTCTGCTGCTTCCACTAGACCAGCAGGAATTTCGCCGGTTCCGGAATGTCCCATTGCGCTATGGTCGCCATCGCTTTCTTCTGTCGCTGGCGAATCCATTTCCTGGTCCATTTCCTGGTCCATTTCTTGCTCGGTTTCTTGTTTCATTTGCGGTTCGTCTGAATCTCCGCAAGCAACAAGCGTGAACGCAGCAACGGCTGATAGAATGCTAATTCGAAATTTATTTTTTATCAAATATATCCCTCTTTCATTCGTGGTGTCCCTATACTATACCCATTCATTATGCAGAATATGTGCAGATGCGTCTGCACATAAAATCGAAAGTTTTCCGTTATAATAGACATAGTAGAAACTAGAAGGGTGGCAATTTCACATGAACAAAAAATTATGGATATCCGCATCTTTAGCAGCTTTAATAGCAGCGGGCTGCAGTGCTGAAAATGAAGCAGAGCCTAAGCCTGAGGGAAATTCTTCAGAAGAGTCGTCCGACGGCAGCTTAGAAACAGAAGATTTCGTAGTGGATTTTGATGGCACATTAGAGCACGTACACGGTATGGGATATGTGGAGGGAGACGGCTTGTACTTTGCCTCTCATAATGGATTGAAAATTTACCGCGACGGAAAATGGTTTGAAACAGCCAATATGCATAATGATTACATGGGCTTTAATGCAGTGGACGGGGGATTTTATACCTCTGGCCATCCAGGAGCGGGATCTGACATGATGAATCCACTCGGCATCCAGCGCAGCATGGACGGCGGCCGGTCGCTTGAGCATATGGGCTTTCAAGGAGAGACCGATTTCCATGCGATGGCAGTAGGCTACCGCAGCCATCATTTATTTGTTATGAACCCACAGCCAAATTCGGATATGGGCGCCGGCTTTTTCCGCAGTGAAAACGAAGGGGAAAAATGGACCGAGACAGATGCAAAAGGACTTGAAGGCGACGTTACCTATTTAGCGATGCATCCAGATGATTCACAATGGATCGCCGCAGCAACCTCAACGGGCGTCTATCTTTCAAAAGATGGCGGAGGTTCGTTCGAGAAGCTGACGAACGATGGCGAATTTGGCACAGCGCTGACGTTTAGTGACGAAGCATTGTATTACGCAAGCTACGAGTCGGCGTCAGAGCTTGTGAAATTTAATTTGGATAGCGGTGAAAAAACAGTGTTGGACTTGCCTGAACTGCCTGAGGATGGTGTCTTGTATATCGCGCAAACATCTGACGAACTGGCCATATATACCGTTAAAGGACAAGTTTTCATTTCAGGAAATGATGGTGCAGAATGGACACAAATCATGAAAGACGGAGAAGTGCAATGACGTCAGTCTCAACTTGGCAGTGTGTAAGAGGCGTTTATGTTCACTAAATTATCGCTGAAAATCGGCATGTTGTTTTTTGTGTTCATCTTGCTGATTGAAGCGCTTTTGTTCACAGCTTTGTATGTCACACTTGTTAATGAACGCGTTGACGAAGTCATTGAGAGCTTGCTTGCCCGCGGGGAGACGCATAGCGAAGTGCTCGAAGACAGTTTCGAACCTACTACGCTTGAGCATGTCGGCATGATGGAAGCTGCTTCTTCCTATGTCGTCATTATCACTGATGAAACGGGGGAAATCCTCATCAATTCGGATCCGCTTGAACCAGAGATGATTGACGTGCTCGAGCATATGGATTTTGAAGATGTATCAGTAGATGGCAAAGTGATTGAAGAAAAATGGGATGATAAGCGTTATATTGCAGCAGACAGCCCAATAACGATTGACGGCGATCATGCCGGGCATGTCTTCATGTTTTCCAGCACGGCAGTGATTGAACGGATTGTAAGCAATTTGCAGAACCAATTTTTGGCAGCAGGCGCGGTGACGGTACTGTTGACAATCGGTGCGGTTCTGATGCTGTCGCGCTTTATCACGCTGCCGCTGATTCGTATGAAAGAGGCGACCGAACAATTGAGTATCGGCAATACGGCCGTCGATTTATCGACAGACCGCAATGATGAACTAGGAGAGCTTGCGAATGCTATCACGAAATTATCGGTCGACCTGGACCGGCTGAAAAATGCGCGCAATGAATTCCTGGCAAGCATCTCCCATGAGTTGCGAACACCGCTCACATATATAAAAGGCTATTCGGAAATTCTGAGCCGGCCTGGAATTTCGCAAGATGAGCGGGAGGAATATATCGCGATCATTCGGGAGGAATCGGAACAGCTTGCAGCGCTGATCGGGAATTTATTCGAATTGGCGAAACTCGATTTGCATCAATTTGAAATCCGGCGTCAAGATATGTCTATCAATAATTTGCTCGGATCCGTTGCAACATTGGTCAAGCCGGCATTCAAGGAAGATCGAATTTCCTTATCGGTGGCATGCGAACCGGGTCTTCGTGCTTTCTGGGATCCGGATCGAATTCAGCAAGTGGTGCTGAACGTTTTGGATAACGCGCGGAAGCATTCGGCTGCCGGGTCGCGAGTTTCAATCGATTGTAGAGAAGTTAGCGGTGAAATCGTCATTCAGATTAAAGACGAAGGCGAGGGCATTCGATCAGAAGAAGTGCCGTATGTTTTCGAACGGCTTTACCGTGCCGATAAATCGCGCTCACGTGATAATGGCGGGTCGGGTCTTGGTCTTGCTATAGCAAAGGAAATCATTGAATCGCATGGTGGGCAAATCGAGCTGACAAGCGAGTATGGCAAAGGGACGGTAGTTTCCGTTCGGCTGGAAAGAGGGGAAAGGGATGCGTAACGTACTATTAGTGGATGATGAAAAACGAATGCTCGATTTGTTGGCGCTGTATTTGAAGCCGCACGGTTATGCATGCCTAAAAGCTAAGAGCGGCAAAGAAGCGATTGATCTGCTTGAGGACGAGTTGGTGGACTTAGTGATTCTCGACATCATGATGCCTGAAATGGACGGCTGGGAAGTATGCCGTCAAATCCGGCGTTTCTCAAATGTGCCCATCATCATGCTGACTGCGCGCGAGCAACAGGAAGACATTGTAAAAGGACTGCGTCTTGGCGCCGACGATTATTTGGTGAAACCATTTGGCGAAGAAGAATTGCTTGCCCGAATGGAGGCTTTGCTGCGTCGATCCGCTCCGGTGAAAATGGTGAAAATAGATGGCCTGGCGTGGGACGAAGAGCGCTTTGAACTAACCTATCGTGACTCC
>JBFIXY010000202.1:0-3879 GCA_041605655.1 Planococcus sp. (in: firmicutes)
ACCATTGGCGATCCAATGCATGGACGCTTTTTGGCCGGGAGCATTGACGTTAATCGTTAAATCCAAACCGGAACTATTTGCTGAAAACGTTACAGTCGGGCTTCCGACAGTAGGAATACGCGTACCTGATCATCCGGTAGCACTGAACTTATTGAAGCGACTGCCATTTCCACTTGCAGCACCGAGTGCGAACACCAGCGGCAAGCCGAGCCCGACCTTAGCAGAACATGTCTATCACGACATGAACGGGAAAATTCCACTCATTTTAGATGGAGGCGCAACTGCAATCGGGCTGGAGTCGACGGTGTTGGACATGACGTCAGAACCGCCAGTTATACTGCGGCCGGGACGTATTTCGCAAGAGCAAATTGAAGAAGTAATTGGCAAAGTCCGATTATCTTCTGAAATAAAAGGCGATGCTCCGAAAGCGCCTGGCATGAAGTATATTCATTATGCGCCGGAAGCGCCTGTCTACTTGATTGAAAACGATCGATCGTTGATTGAAAAAGCGATCAAGCATATCCAAAATGGCGGCAAAAAAGTAGCTGTTCTAAGTGAAGAGGAATTTGTTAGTGCAGACTTCCACTTTCCGTTGACGGATGAATCTCTTTACGCCAGTTTGCGGAAAAGTGATGTATTGAAAGCGGACATGATTTTGGCAGCTGTATCGACATCAAGTGAAAAAGGTGACGCGATGATGAATAGGTTGGAAAAAGCGGCGGATCATAAATGGTTCTGCTAATCTCCTATCAAGGCGGTGAAAAAGATGAGAATTCTCTTTGTTTGTACGGGAAATACGTGTCGGAGTCCGATGGCACAGGCCTTACTTGCGGCAAAAGAAGTACCGGGTGTAGAAGTGCAGTCAGCTGGCATTTTTGCAGGCGATGCGCCATTATCTAGCCACGCCCATACGGTGCTTGCAGAAGATGGAATCGATTTTCAACACACGTCTCAGCAATTCATACCTGAAAATCTGCAATGGTCTTCACTCGTTCTGACGATGACTGCAAGTCATAAGCAATACTTGCTGCAAAACTTTCCGGAAGCGAGCGATAAGATTTTTACGTTAAAGGAGTTCGCAGAAGATCGCCTAGCAGATGTTAGCGATCCATTCGGCGGATCATTAACTACTTATCAACAGACCTACAATGAGTTGAAAATGTTGATTGATAAAACTGTGGATAAGTTAAATGAACAATGAGAACAAGCCATCTGCGAAAAGCGGATGGCTTATTTATGTGTCAGTAATTTCCTTGATGAAGACACCGGCTTTGTAGGATTTTTTAGATAATGATGATAGAATAATAGAAAAGTGGAAGCAAGATTTTATGCATTCTGCTCTACAGAAAACAGAAAAGAGGGTTTTAGATGAAAATAGCTATTTCTTCAGATCACGGTGGTAACGTTTTACGTAAAGATATTATGAATTTATTGGATGAATCCGGGGTGGAATACAAAGATTTCGGACCTCAGACAGATGATTCAGTGGATTATCCGGATTATGCGAAACCAGTAGCAGAAGCAGTTGCGAGCGGTGAGTTTGAACGCGGCATCCTCATTTGTGGAACCGGAATCGGCATGTCCATCGCAGCAAATAAAATGAAGGGCATTCGTTGTGCGCTTGTCCATGATGTGTTCAGTGCAAAAGCGACAAGAGGACATAATAACTCCAATATTTTAGCAATGGGAGAACGTGTTATCGGACCTGGTCATGCTCGGGAAATCGTAAAAACGTGGCTAGCGGAGGAATTTGAAGGCGGCCGTCATCAAAATCGTATTGAGAAAATTTCTAACCTCGAAAACTAATTGAAGGGGTGGGCGATATGCAAACTTTATGGGAATTGCAGCTTGAAGAAGTGCTAAGCGAATTAGAGCAGCAGATCCAGTTTAGGAAAGGTCAAGTATTCGTTGTCGGCTGTTCAACGTCAGAAGTGGCTGGACAGCGCATCGGAACTGGAGGCGGACTTGATATCGCAGAAAACTTATACAAACCGCTTCAAAAATTTGCTGAGCGTCATCGGATATTCTTAGCTTTCCAAGGATGCGAGCATATTAATCGGGCATTGACAATTGAGCGGCAGGTGGCGGAAAAATACAATCTGGAGCCTGTATCGGTCATTCCTGCACCGAAAGCGGGAGGCTCGATGAGTGCATATGCATTCACGATGATGAACGATCCGGTTGTGGTCGAGGAGATTCAAGCGCATGCAGGAATCGACATCGGTCAAACAATGATTGGCATGCATTTAAAAAGAGTAGCCGTTCCGCTCCGAACTTCTGTTAAACTAGTAGGAGAAGCGATTGTCTCAGCCGCTACGACTCGGCCGAAATTGATTGGCGGGGAACGTGCGAGCTACAAACGTCAGCTTGTTCACTTACAGGAGGGATTTACAGATGGAGATGGAATTGATTAAAGCGCAAGACCCGGCAGTTTATGAAGCAATGGAAGCAGAAAAGCAGCGTCAGGAAGCGAACATTGAACTGATCGCCTCTGAAAACTTCGTGTCACCAACAGTAATGGAAGCCCAAGGTTCAGTATTAACGAATAAATATGCAGAAGGCTATCCAGGCAAACGTTATTACGGTGGCTGTGAATTTGTGGACATTGTAGAAAATATTGCACGCGACCGCTTGAAAGAAATCTTCGGCGCTGAACATGCCAACGTTCAGCCGCATTCGGGATCGCAAGCCAATATGGCGGTTTATACAGCTGTTTTGGAAAAAGGCGATACGATTCTCGGCATGAACTTAAACCATGGCGGTCACTTAACGCATGGCAGCAAAGTTAATTTCAGTGGAATGCAGTATAATTTCGTGGAATATGGCGTCGATAAGGAAACGCAATTAATCGATTACGACAAAGTGCGCGAAGCGGCTTTGGAACACAAGCCGAAAATGATTGTTGCAGGTGCTAGCGCGTATTCTCGAACATTGGATTTTGCTAAATTCCGTGAAATTGCGGATGAAATAGATGCCTATTTGATGGTCGATATGGCGCATATTGCTGGTTTAGTAGCAACAGGAGCGCATCCGAACCCAGTTCCACATGCACATTTCGTTACATCGACTACCCATAAAACATTGCGCGGACCGCGCGGCGGTTTGATTCTCTGCAAAGAGGAATTCGCAAAAAAAATCGACAAAACCATCTTCCCAGGCATTCAAGGTGGACCGTTGATGCATGTAATCGCGGCGAAAGCTGTAGCGTTCGGAGAAGCCCAACAGCCGGAATTCAAAACGTATATTGAACAAGTTGTAAAAAATGCTCAAGCATTAGCTGAAGGGCTGATGGCTGAAGGTGTCAACGTCGTTTCGAACGGCACGGACAACCACTTGTTGCTGCTTGATTTACGTTCACTGAATTTAACAGGAAAAGTGGCTGAACATGCACTTGATGAAGTCGGCATCACAACGAACAAGAATACAATTCCTTTTGACCCGGAAAGCCCGTTTGTCACATCAGGCATTCGCTTAGGGACGCCAGCTGTGACTTCACGTGGATTTAAAGAAGCTGAAATGAAAGAAATCGCTTCGATCATGGCAGCTTTATTGAAAGATCCTGAAAACGAAGCGGTGAAAAAAGAAGCGGCAGAACGCACAGCGAAGCTGACAGCGAGTTACCCGTTGTATAAATAAGAAAATACAGCTGCCCAATTTTTATAACAGGCAGCTGTTTTTTTGTCCGAAAATACATCCGAGTATCGTGGAGGACCTGCAAATGCAGAAAGATGAAAGAAACAAAGAAACACAAATTGTCATGAATTGGCTTGAACGTCTAGGTGTAGAATTTCAGACAGGATTTATCGTCACCAATCCTCAAGCTGAAAACAATCCGATTATATATGCCAATAAGTCATTTTGCGAGATGAGCGGGTATCC
>JBFIXY010000203.1:0-3878 GCA_041605655.1 Planococcus sp. (in: firmicutes)
ATATGCTTTATCTCTAGAAATATGGATATGTTTATTATTACATTTAATTCTAAAACCTGCACTATATTTTTACAGTAAAATCTAGGTTATTTACTACTATCTTTTGTATACAAGGTCCAAAAAATAGGAAAAAAGACTATGAAATGAGTATTTTCTCATTTCATAGTCTTTTATTTTGCATACGCTGCTACTTTATTTCGACCCGCTTGTTTTGCACCGATGTACAATGCGCGATCTGCGTTGCGAATCAACGCGTTGGAATCGTCGCTGTCTTCTGGCGCGGTTGAAACGCCGATGCTGAGCGTGATATGAACTTTCTCAATAGTCCGTTCTGAATCCAAATCTCGTTGAATATGAAATTCATGCTGCTCAATGCGTCTGCGTAGATTTTCAGCGAATAACATGCTGAAGTCTTTGCCGTAGTTTTCGAACATGACAACGAATTCCTCTCCGCCATACCGGGCGACAGTTCCTTCAGTGCCAACTTCTTTTTTGATGATGTTGGCAAGTTCGATCAAGATGTCGTTGCCGCTTTGATGGCCGTAGGTGTCATTGATCGACTTGAAATGATCAATGTCCATCATAACCAATGACAATCGTTCTATTTCACCTGACTTGACCTTCTCCATGCTTTTCGCCAGTTTTTCATCCAAGTAGCGATAATTATAGAGCTGTGTTAACCCACAACGCTCGCTCGTTGCAATGGCACGCTGCACATATCCTGCTTTTTCCAATGATACTGCAAAGTATGTGCTAAGAATATCCAAAATTTTCAATTGGTGCGCAGCGAATGCATATTTTTTACGACTTGCCACTAGTAATACCCCTTCAACTTTATCGTTACGGGCTATCGGTGTGCACATGATGCTCTCAGCATCAATTGGAACATAACCGGTTACAATATCGGCCCATTCTCGTTTTTTATTGTAAATGACCGGGGAGCCTGAAACAACGACTTTTCCAGCAATGCCTTTATTATAACGGATGGGTGGAACTCCATTGTCTATAAATTTTTCATCTTCGTACATGCGCAGCATGAGCAATTCGCTATCGCGGTAATCGATGACATACGTATAATCCAAGTTGAACATTTTCGTCACTTGAATAACAAATTGATCAAACACTTCATCAGTTGTTAGCCGAGCCGCCAGTTGATGGCCGATTTCACCGGCTTTCTTCAGATCGATATTGACCTTCTCAGAACTGCTATACATCCGTAGCAAACCCGCAACCATTAGGAACGGTATGCCTAAAAGAAGTAATGCAGTCGAACCGATATAGGCTTCTGTGATGTATAAAGTAATTGCATACGGAAAGATTAATAATGTAATGGCAAAATCCCATATGGTGTCTAAAGAGAAAAATGATTTATTGACCTTCATAAATACATCATCGATATAAAGGAATAAATGATTGGACATGATCGATATGAATTCATAAATAATACCAAACACGATAATATGGCCGAGTACAGTTGAACCGATTTCGCCGCCAAGTTTCATAAAAGCAATTCCGGAAATTACCGATACCACGAAAAACATCAGTGAATTGAATGGAAGTCTTATATAACGCGGCGCCTCACTTCTGCTTCTGAACAATAATATTAATACAGTGAGCTGCGATAGGAGAATTTCGGCAAATAGGCCATATTTTAAAAACACTGCGATCGTCACACATTGAACCAAATACATGGGCGTTCCATTGATATTCAATGGTAACAATGCAGTTAAAATGGCCAAAACCCCAAATGCAGCGATATTCCACAATTCCATCTCCGGAGGCGGATATTGTTGGAAAGCTAAATACAAGCCCATTGGAACAATTGCAATCCAAAGCAGCCAGAGCACAATGCCTCGCTTTTTCGTTACAGTCATGCCATCTTCTCCCTTATTATTCAATTGAAATTCTTTTCGTCTATTTCGAAGATTTTGTTTATTCTACACAAATTCAAGCCGAATTGAGTAGTTAATGGGTTTCTGGCCTTGGGCAGGAAGGTTTTTTCGCCAACGGGCTAACAAGGATTATTCAGATACCTATTAATGAGTTTATCTAGATACAAATCCAGTGGAATGTAGATCAACTGAAGTTTTGAAATATCCGATAATAATCTCTTTTGAGCATTGATAATAAGTAGAGCGAACCAGTGACTATTGTCACTTCGTTTTGTTTCGATACAGGTAATATATCACAACTTTTCAAAACTGTCTTTATTTTACACATATTTTCTGAAAATAAAGTTTCCGCAGGTAATGCACGTTCGTTTTCAAACTCGATAAAGGTGAATCGGTCGCCTATTTCTTCAAGCTGGCGCAAAATATCTATGTAGTTTTTGTCTTTCAATAAACCCATTATTATGTGGACAGACTTACTGGGGTAGCTAGTCTTTACCGTTTTTACAAGCGCTCGTATACTCGCTTCGTTATGCGCCCCGTCTAGGATGACGCCAGGCAGAATTTCTTCGAACCGAAACGGAATGCTTGCTTCCGCTAAAGCACGTTGAGCTATTTCACTATTGTAATTTAACCCGAGTAACTCCTGCGCAGCTTCATCAGCTAGTGCGGCATTTTGTTTTTGATGATGTCCTTTTAACTTGAGATTGATTTCAATCGGTTTTGCCGGTTGGATAATTTCTGAGTGAAGCGATTCAGCAGTTTTTTCAACTACATGATACGCTTCTTCTGCAAGAGGGCCAACGACGACCGGTTTCCACTTTTTGATGATACCCGATTTGTGTTCAGCAATTTCTTCCAAAGTTCTTCCTAAGAAATTCTCGTGCTCTATCGAGATGGATGTGATGATGGAAATTTCCGGATTGATGACATTCGTGCTATCGTAACGCCCCCCCATGCCGGCTTCAATAATTGTGTAATCTGGCGTCTTGTCTTGGAACACCAAAAATGCAGCGGCTGTAAGCATTTCAAAATCCGTTAAAGGAGTTTCGATGTTCGCTAACTTTTCCATCGCTTTATCCAAGTCAGATTCTGTAACCGGATTGCCGTTGAATTGAATTTGGTCGTGCAAGTCTTCGATTGCCGGTGAGAAGAAGTTCCCTACTGACAATCCGTGCCCGCGCAAAATGGCGGTTAAAAATGTCGCAGTGGATCCTTTGCCGTTCGTGCCGGCGATATGTATGTATTTCCCTGTCTTTTGCGGATTGCCTAATTCAGCTAACGCTGCCAGTATCGCATCTAATCCCGGTTTGATAGCGGTGTCCGTCTGTAGTTGCCATTTCTCTTTGTATCTATCAAGTCCGTTGATCATTTTTATCCTTCTTTCCATTAAAAACATGATACACTTTTTGAGACTAATTATATCATGAAGGTGGACATAAAATGACAACTTGTTGGGTTATTTATAACGGCAGTTTGGTCTCCGATAAATTTGAAGATCAGGCCCGCCTTGTCGCAGATGCGGCAGAGCGAGCCGGCGTTACTGCAATGGTCATGAAGAACTACGAGGTGATGATGGATTTATCGTACGATGTTGAACTGCCTGCTTTTGTTGTCTTGCTCGATAAGGACATTTTGCTCGGCTTTTATCTAAAAAGCCGTGGCGTGCCGGTTTATAACGATCCAGCGGTGATCGATCTTTGCGACAATAAAGCAACGCAATACATCCGTCTCGCTGAAGCTGGCTTGCCGATGCCCAAAACAATCATTGCACCAAAAGTATACCCGAATTTCTCCATACTGCAGTCCGGCTATTTTGAGCGCGTGATGGATGAACTAAGTTTACCGATGGTCATCAAAGAAGGCCATGGTTCATTCGGCATGAAAGTTTATTTAATCAATGACGAAAGTGAATTTTATGAAAAAGTCGAAGCCCTTCGCGGCGTCGATTTCGTGTTTCAGGAATTTATCGCTTCTAGCCGTGGACGC
>JBFIXY010000204.1:0-3865 GCA_041605655.1 Planococcus sp. (in: firmicutes)
AGGCGAAATGGTTTCGAGCGGCAATGTCAGCAAATCAGGTGTTAATCACCGGTTGCGTAAGATTGATGAAATCGCAGAGCAATTACGAAAAGGAGAAACGATTGGCCGGTAGGACCGCGTCATTCTTTCATATATTATTAGTCTAGGTATGTTTTAGAGGAGGGGCAGCATGATAGAGAAACAAGTGAAAGTCCAATTGAAATCCGGGTTGCAAGCAAGGCAAGCAGCTTTGTTTGTCCAAGAAGCGAATCGCTACAATGCGGATGTCTATTTGGAGAAGGATGAAAAGAAAGTTAACGCGAAAAGCATCATGGGCATTATGAGCCTAGCAATTAGCAAAGGCACGAATGTCATTATTTCAGCAGATGGATCGGATGAAGAGAAGGCAGTAGATACCTTATCTTCCTTAATCGAAAAAGAAGCATAAAAAATCCCGCAGGCCATTGAGGTCTGCGGGACTTTTTTTAGATATCTTCTTTTGTGTGCTGTGGCAATTTGCTGCGAGTGATGATTTGGTCGATCAAACCATACTCAAGCGCACGCTCAGCTGTCATGAAATTATCGCGATCTGTATCTTTCGAAATGACTTCCAACGATTGCCCAGTGCGTTCTGACAAAATCGTATTCAATTTCTCGCGAAGGAACAAGATGCGTTTTGCAGCAATCTCAATTTCCGTTGCTTGACCTTGAGCTCCACCTAGTGGTTGGTGAATCATGACTTCGGCATTCGGCAACGCATAGCGTTTGCCTTTCGTGCCGGCAGCAAGTAGGAATGCGCCCATTGATGCAGCCATACCGATACAGATTGTTTGAACGTCTGGACGGATGAATTGCATGGTGTCGTAAATCGCCATACCGGCTGTGATGCTGCCGCCAGGGCTGTTGATGTAGATGGAAATGTCTTTTTCCGGATCTTCAGCTTCGAGGAACAGCAGCTGTGCGACGATTGAGTTCGCAACATTATCGTCAATTCCGCTGCCCAGCATGATAACGCGGTCTTTTAGCAAACGTGAGTAAATATCATAAGCACGTTCGCCGCGGCTCGTTTGTTCAATTACTGTTGGAATTAAATTCATATAAAATTTCCTCCTCAGAATAAGGTGATGACTAACTATGCTGAAAGCTTCTTCAGCTGTAATAATATCATACACATCATGGTCAATGAAGGTCAAATCTAACGAATTAAAAATACGAGCTTGAAATGTTTAGTAACTCTGTATATAATAGAAAAGTCGCTAACAGTGATCTGCCCTCGTAGTGTAATGGATCACACGTAAGATTCCGGTTCTTAAGATGGAGGTTCGATTCCTTCCGAGGGCATAAAATATGAAAAACGCACCAATTCCAGCTAAGTGGAATTGGTGCGTTTTTTATTATTATGGAACACCTGCGAAAGAGTTTAATGATGCGCCTCTAAAGGGAATTGAATACTATCCTATATAGAAACGAAAAGAGGTTATCTTATGAAGAAAACATTAATCCCCATCATAGGCGTCATCGCAATCGTTGCCTTGGTCGCCGCGATGATTGTGCCGAGTTACAATGGCTTTGTGAACCTTGAAGAAGACGTTAACCAATCTTATGCGCAAATCGAAAACCAATTGCAGCGCAGGCTGGACTTGATACCGAACCTTGTGGAAACAGTCAAAGGATTCGCGAACCAAGAGCAAGAAGTCATCAGCAGCATCACCGAGGCGCGCTCGAAACTTGCAGGAGCCAATACGGTCCAAGAACAGGCGAACGCGGATGCGGAGTTGAGCGGGGCACTCAGCCGATTGCTTGTTGTAGTAGAGAATTATCCAGACTTGAAATCAAGCGAGAATTTCCAACAATTATCTGATGAATTGGCAGGGACGGAAAATCGAATCGCTGTCGCTCGCCAAGATTACAATGGATCAGTTACGGAATTCAACCGGAAAGTAAGAAGTTTTCCGGGCAATATGATTGCCGGAGTTTTCGGTTTTGATGAGAAAGAATATTTTGAAGCGGATCCGGATGCAATAGATGCTCCAGAAGTCGATTTTGGGACTGATGAGGAATGATCCGAAGAACCGCAATCCTATCTCTTTTGTTGATGCTTCCAGCGGCAACGGTTTTTGCAATCGACTTTCCGGAGCTCACAGATGACATTTATATCCAGGACCTTGCTGACATTCTATCGGAGGAACAAGAAGAGGAAATCCGGCAATTGGGGACTGGACTGGAAGACGCCACCACGGCGCAAATCGCTGTAATGGTCATTTCTACACTTGAAGGAGAACCCATTGAAAACTATGCCAATGAAGCTTTTCGGCATTATGGCATCGGATCGGAAGAATTGAATAACGGTGTATTGGTTTTATTGGCAATGGAAGACCGGGAAATCTATATCGAAGTGGGTTATGGCTTAGAAGGTGCGTTGCCTGATGGCAAAGTAGGCAGAATTCTCGATGAGTACGCTGTCCCATATTTGCAAGATGAAAAACCGGATCAAGCCATCATCAACACATATCAGGCGCTTTACCAAGAAGTGGCTGCTGAATATAATTGGAATGGTGAACCAGTCGAACCGAAAGCCGCGGCTACTTCTACTGAAGACGAAGGCGGCGGATTTCCGCCGCTGTATATCGTCATCATCGTCATTATCGCATTGTATTTGATGTCACGAGGTGGCCGCGGTGGTCCAGGAGGCCGTGTTCGCCGTGGCGGATACATGGGACCGGGCACATTCGGTGGTGGATTTGGCGGAGGCTTCGGCGGTGGAGGCGGAGGTGGATTCCGCGGTGGCGGTGGAGGTTCTTCCGGCGGCGGAGGAGCTGGCCGAGGATGGTAACGAAAGAAGGTATAAAATGATTACATTATTCACACGAGCGAATTGTCCGTTGTGCGATGAAGCCAAGTTGATGCTGAAGTTGGTTCAGGAAGATTTTGAAATCGACTGGACGGAAGTGGACATCGAATCGGACGAAGTACTTCATGAGAAATACATGCTGATGATTCCGGTGATTGAGCGGAACGGCAAGCCAGTGATCTTTGGCAATAACGGTTATATTGAATTATTGGAAGCGTTGGAACTTTAACGCTTCTTTTTATTTGCTTTTATCTAAAACCTCAGCTAGAATGAAATGAGTGGGACAGAATAAAAGTGTCGGGACAAAAAATGTCCCTGCGAAAAAAGGAGTGGATATATGGATTCATTAACCGAAGCGCAGAACAAGCTCGTGCCGGAAATGACCGACCTCCTGAAGAAACGTTATCAAATTTTAAAGGCCATACAGAGAGAACAGCCGATTGGCAGGCGGGCGCTCAGTGAAATTGCCAGTATGAAAGAACGTGACATTCGCAATGAAACTGATTTGTTGCGCAGCCAGCAATTGATAAAAGCAAAAAATGCTGGAATGATTGTCACTCGTCAAGGTGAAACTGTTTTAGAGGCGTTAAAAGAATTCATGCGCGAGGTTTCCGGATTATCGCACATGGAGCAACAATTGAAATCGATTTTAGGAATTGCCCGTGTGCACATCGTGCCGCAGGACAGCGATGAAATGCCGACAGTCAAAGGTGATATCGGCAAAGAAGCTGCTCGATTGCTCGACTCCAAATTTGCTCAACACAAAATTGTTGCAGTAACCGGGGGCAGTACGATGGCGGCCATTTCGAAAGAATTACCCGTTGACAGAAAAGACAGCGCGCTTCAATTTGTCGCCGCGCGAGGCGGGTTGGGTGAAGACGTTCTTCATCAAGCGAACACCATCGCATCTGCATTTGCCGCCAAAACTGGCGGCTCGGTAAAGACTTTGTATTTGCCGGATCATTTGAGTGCAGAAGCATTTGAGATGATGCTTCGCGAACCGGTCATCAAGGACATGATGGACCATTACGATCG
>JBFIXY010000205.1:0-3858 GCA_041605655.1 Planococcus sp. (in: firmicutes)
CAAAAAATGAATACGAAATACCTGCAATGGATTTTGGCGCTGCTGATATTAGGGACAGCGATCAAGATTTGGACAGATATTTTATAAAGAAAAAGGCACTGGGTTATCCAGTGCCTTTTTTCTGTGCAATCGGGTGCATGCGGCTTAATGTGAAGATGCGGTAGGACGAATGGGTGTATGTTCCGATTGAAACATCTTGCGCTGCATGGTGCATCGCCACAGCTACGCGCCGAGCACTGATTGGTTTGTACTTCTTCAATCTGCCGACTAGCAGCGGGCTGTATAACGGACTTAGTAGGATGGCCGCCTTTTCGCCTAAACGGAACTCTTTGCGATCGCCAAGCAACAAAGAAGGTTGGAAAATATGAAGTGCTGGAAACCCGGTTTCTTTCAAGGCATCCTCTAAATGGCCCTTGGTACGACTATAAAAGACTTTGGATGAAGAATCTGCTCCAAGTGCGGAAATGACAAGGAATTTTCGTGCGTCTTGTGCTAATGTCAATTGTGCCAATTTAGCGGGGTATTCAAAATCAACTTTTCTGAACGCTTGCTGCGACCCAGCGGCTTTGATCGTTGTGCCCAAGCAACAATATACGTCGTCTGCACCAAGCTTATGCTGGCAATTTTCCAAGCGGTCGAAATCGACAATTACTTGTTCTAATTTTGGATGCTTGATATCCAGGTGACGGCGTCCGATTGTTTTAACCGCCTCGTAATGGGGGCTTTCCAATAGAATGTGCAGCAGCTCATTTCCGACCAGTCCGCTAGCCCCTGCAAGCAATGCGGTTTTTTTTGCGTATTCCATAGGATCCTCTCCATTCTTAGCAACTAATATGATGTTCTTCGATTATACTACTGAATACTTTCAAGCTGAAAGGATTTTATTTGCGGCAATGGGGGAATAGTTGAAAGGAAAGAGAGGAGGAAGAGCATGACTGAATTTCTATTTATCTTGCTGTATTCGGCCATTATGTGGCTAGCGATTGAAATCGCGGTGGTCCTTTTTGTAGCGACGGGGTTGAACAAGCCGATCGCCCGCTATCAAGTAATCTCCATGTTGACCGCCACGGGTTTTACGTCGGAAGAATCAAAATTGATTGTCGACCATCCAATACGTAGGAGAATCAGTGCAGCAGTCATCCTGTTCGGCTATTTCTCCCTTGCGGTCATGATCTCCTCTATCGCCACGATTCTCTCGAATGATTTGAAAATAAATGTGTTGCTGATTGTGATTGCGGTGTTCTTGACAATAATGCTGGTATTAAAAAGCGGATGGATGAAGAATTTGTTAACAGATAAATTTGAGCATGAAATGGACGAAGAATATGATTTGGAAGATTGGCCACTGAAAACAGCATTATCACTTGGAGAAAATGATATGGTCGCATTGTTGGAAATCCATAGCGATTCCGAATTCACGGATCAACCGGCGGGAAAGTTAGTGGCAAGAGAAGATGATCTCCACTTGCTTTTCATCAGAAGAGGCGACGTTATTTTAAGGAAATTGGTTTATGAAGAAAAGCTGCAAACTGGGGATCTCGTGATGATTTTTGGCGACGAAGAGACAATAACAGAAAGATTTAAAGAGATATTGACTGATAAAAGGTTGTGAATACAACAATATCAATGTTCTGCTAATGTCATTTCTCTTTGTTTTTTTGTCGAACAGCGTACAATGGAAGAAAGAGAAGAACGAGAGGACGAGTTGTATGAAACCAGTAATTGTAGCTGAAAAGCCGAGTCAGGCCAAAGCTTATGCGGAAGCGTTCAAGACAACTAAACGTGAAGGATATTTGGAAATAGCCCCAGATCCGATATTTCCGGAAGGTGCGTACATCACGTGGGGAATCGGGCATCTCGTGGAGTTGAAAGAGCCGAAAGCCTACGATCCGAAATGGGGGCGCTGGAAACTGGATGCGCTGCCGATTTTGCCGGACACCTATCAATTTCAGGTCGCAAGAGGCAAGGCACAGCAATTCAATATCATCAAAAAATTGATATCTCAAACCGATACGGTCATCAATGCATGTGACGTTGACCGGGAAGGGTCCAATATTTTTTACAGCATCTACTATAAAACGGGTGTGAAGGGCAAGAAAATCAAGCGTCTGTGGATCAATTCACTGGAAGTGGACGAAGTTCGAAAGGGTTTTCAGCAATTGCGCGACAACCGCGAGGATTTATTGCTGTATCAAGAAGCGAGAGCACGTCAAATCAGCGACTGGCTTGTCGGCATGAATGGCTCTCGTCTGTATTCGCTATTGCTGCAGGAAAAAGGCATACACGAAGTGTTTGCAATCGGCAGGGTCCAAACGCCGACCGTGTTTCTCGTTTATCAACGCGCAATGGAAATCGAGTCTTTTGTGCCTGAACCATTTTATGAAATTGAGGGCGTATTCACCGCGGAAAATGGACGTTACAAAGGAAAAGCGAAATTCAAAGCGAAAGAGCGGCGTGAAGCGGACGAATTATTGCTGAAACATAGCATCGACGGAAAAATGCAAGGGGTCGTGGCACAGTTGAAAACTGTTGAAAAGCGCATGCCACCACCGCTACTGCATTCTTTGTCGACATTGCAGGCGACTGCGAACCGCAAATGGAAATACAGTCCAGCGAAAGTTTTGTCGGTTATGCAAGGACTGTATGAGAAAAAGCTGGTATCTTACCCACGAACTGATACGCAGCACATTACACCTGCAGAGTTCGGCTATTTAGCGGGACAAGTCGAATCTTATCAAAAACTGATTGGTGCAGAATTTCCGATTGCTTCAAAAACACCAAAAAAACGGTTTGTCGACAGCGCTAAAGTGCAGGAGCATTATGCCATCATACCAACAAAGTCCATTCCGACTGCACGAAAGCTGGAAGGATTGGCGCGGGATGAACGCAATTTATATGAGGAAGTGCTGAGAACGACTTTGGCGATGTTTCATCGGGATTACCGTTACGCCGAGACGAAAGTCGTGACGGATGTTAATGGTTTAGCTTTCTTGACGACCGGAAAAACCGATCTTGAACAAGGATGGAAAGATCTGTTTCCAACTGCTCGAGAAGCAAAACAGGAACCGGCACTTCCGGAACTTCGCGAGCAGGAACAGGTAAAGGCGGATATTGCTGTCAAAGAAGGCATGACCGTGCCGCCAAAACCGTATACCGAAGGCCAATTGATCGCCATGATGAAAACGTGTGGAAAGTATGTTGAGGATCTAGAAGATACCGAGATTCTTAAGGAAATTGAGGGGCTCGGAACAGAAGCGACGCGAAGCGGGATTATTGAAACGATCAAACGCCACGAATACATTGAAGTAAAGAAGAATATTGTTTCAATTACTGAAAAAGGCCGGATTCTGTGTCAGTCGATTCAAGGGAATTTGCTGTCGAGCCCTTCGATGACGGCCAAATGGGAAACGTACTTGAAGAAAATCGGTAAAGGAGAAGGGTCTCCTGAAGTATTCCTGGCGACAATCGCAAAATTTATCCACAAACTTCTTGAAGACGTGCCAGCTCAGATGAAGCAAAACGGACTGCCTGATAAGCTGGCGATGCCCAGCAGCAAAGACCAAATTGCCCTTTGTCCGCGCTGTAAAAAAGGCATGATTGTGGCACGCAAAGGATCATTCGGCTGCACGGAATACGATAATGGCTGCAAGCAATCGTTTCCGGCGACTTTTTTAAGGAAACGTCTGACTTCGAAACAAGTGGAATATTTATGCACGAAAGGGAAAACACCGGTTATTAAAGGCTTTGTATCGAAGAACGGAAAAAAGTTCAATGCCAAGCTGGTACTAGAAGACGGTAAGCTGAAAATGGAATTTTAATATCCACAACTATACGTGTGATTTGCAAATTTTTTCGTAA
>JBFIXY010000206.1:0-3853 GCA_041605655.1 Planococcus sp. (in: firmicutes)
ACGCGGCCGATCCCAATACGGCCAACGTAATCGTTGTAATCAAGAAGCGCTACTTGGAATTGAAGTGGCTCATCTCTGTTATCGATTGGCGCTGGTACGTGTTCCATGATTGCATCGAAGATAACTTGCATGTTTTCTTCTTGATCTGCAGGATCAGATGAAAGACTAGCAGTACCGTTCATGCCTGATGCGAAAATAACCGGGAATTCCAATTGCTCATCATTTGCTTCAAGTTCGATGAACAATTCGATGACTTCGTCAACCACTTCTTCCGGGCGAGCGAAATCGCGGTCAATTTTATTGACGACAACAATCGGCTTCAAGTTTTGTTCAAGTGCTTTTTTCAGTACGAAACGCGTCTGTGGCATACAGCCTTCATAAGCATCTACTACGAGTAAGACACCATCTACCATTTTCATGATACGTTCAACTTCTCCACCGAAATCGGCGTGTCCAGGTGTATCCAGGATGTTGATTTTAGCGTCTTTATATTGAATCGCAGTGTTTTTTGCAAGAATCGTAATTCCGCGTTCTCTTTCGATGTCATTTGAGTCCATTGCGCGCTCTTCCATGTGTTCGTTTGAACGGAAGATTCCAGATTGCTGTAGAAGCTGATCCACAAGCGTCGTTTTACCATGGTCAACGTGGGCAATAATAGCAATATTTCTTAAGTCGTTACGTAAGTTAGTCATACTTTCACTCCAATTATTCTTTTTTCGTCCCTATAACTGTGTTAGTATATCACATGTAAGGGAAAAACCCTAAGATTTTATTTTGAGTGTTCAGATGAGGAGGAAAATACCGTGAAAAATATAAAATGGATTTTTGTCTTTTATGCACTTGCCGCAATGTTCTCGATGGCTGGTATCGGAGTGGCAGTAGGGCTCCGCAGCGTACCAGGGATCTTATTGGCATTCGTTTTGCTGGGCTTCGTTATGGTCAGCGGTTTTAAAAAGAAAAAACAGATGATCGATGCCGGCACTCTTTAAGCGCCGCAACAAATAAAACCGCTAGGGGAAATCCTAGCGGCATGTGATGGGGCTGCGAATTTGGCAGCCTTTTTTATTTGGTTTGAATGTATTCGTAAAGAATCCGGCTGTGAATGGATGAATTAGCTGCAATAAAGGTATCTTGTTTGAGCAAGTTTTCCGAATCGCCTTTGAAATTCGAAGTTACGCCTCCAACTTCACGTAAGATTACCGCACCTCCCGCAATATCCCAGGGAGATAAGCGCATCGAAATATATGCATCAAGCCGCCCACTCGCAACATAGGCCAACTCAAGAGCTGCCGAGCCATATGAGCGTGTACCGCGTACGTCACGAACCAATTGGATTGTCGATTCATGTTCAATGTATTTGTTCGGCGTTACCCACATAGCATTGATGCCGATAATCGATTCTGAAATCGTTGTATTTTCGAGCATCGGCAACTTTTCATCGTTAAAATATGCGCCGCCTTCTTTTACCGCGTGATAGAGATCGTCATTGACAATATCGTAAATATAGCCAAGTTTACCGACTCCATTTTCATAAATCCCTAACGAAATAGCAAAATTTCGCTTTTGGTGAATGAAATTCATTGTGCCATCAATTGGATCGAGCATCCAAATCACGCCTGATAAATCCTGAATATCATCTCCGAAACCTTCTTCCCCAAAAATCCGATGATCCGGATAGTGCGTGTTGATGCGTTCGATAAATAGCTGTTCGATTTCTTTGTCAATATTGGTTACCAGGTCGTTGACGTGTGCTTTCGTCTCGATTTGGATATCTCCGCGAAATGACGTGCGAATTCTATGGCCCGCCTCTTTTATTAATGATTTTATGTATCTGTCCATTTCATGCAAATCCACTGCTGGTCCCCCTTTTTTAACAACTATTTATAATATAAACGAAAAAGGCACATACTGTCTTATCTCAGTAGGTGCCTTTATGTGATAAATATATTAGAGCGCATGAAGGGCCTCCAATTCAGCATGAATTTCGTGTAGCCGCTTTTTACTTTTTTCGCTTTGCAATTCATCTTCCTGATGCATGGCATCGAACAAAGAAGCAAGTTCATAATCCAGTTCCAGTTTTAAAGCATTGATATACTCCTTTTCCACTTCAGCTTTACGAATGATTTGGATCATCTGTTTCATAAATAAGCACCCCTTCCTCTATGCATTCCGATAATTCAGACTTATTGAATTATAGTTACTTATATATACCCCATTGGCAAGTGAGAAAAACTTATTTATATTCTTTCTTCCCAAACTTCGTTAAAATGAAACCTAAGTTTTGTGTTAAAGGAGGAATAATATTATATGACATATTGGAACAAGCACGATTTCGAAGTTTTTGAAACGCCTGGACTTGAAAATCGTATGAATGCTTTAATTACACAAGTACGTCCTAAGTTTGAAGAGTTGGGGGCAAGCTACTCGTCTTTCTTCTCTAGCATGACCGGCGAAGAGTTTTATCCGCATGTCGCCAAGCATATGCGGCGCACTGTAAATCCACCGAACGATAGCTGGGTGGCGTTCGCACCCCATAAGCGCGGTTATAAAGCTGTACCCCATTTTCAAATTGGTTTATGGAACAGCCACATCTTTGTTATTCTGGCTGTTATTTACGAAGCTTCCGGTAAAAATGTCATGGCTGAAAAGCTATTGCATTCAAATGCAATCGAACAATTGCCGAAAGACTTCATGCTATCCGGTGACCATATGAAACCGGAAGCTTCTGATTTAGATACACTCGCATCTGAAGGCATCGAACGATTGCTTGTGCGGTTAAGAGATGTAAAAAAGGGCGAGTTGGTGATTGGTCGACATATCTCACGCGAGGAAGCAGTAAACATGACAGCAGAAGATTTCCACGGGGCTGTAGAAGATACATTCACACAGCTCTTGCCGATTTACGATATTCTTCTCAACAAAACAAAAGTTCCGCAGCGCTAAGCTGCGGAACTTTTGTTTATTTTTTAATCTTGATGACTTCGTCGTCGCTTTTCGCTTTCATTTCCTTGATCGCAGGAAAGCTGGCATAGCCGCTTTCTTCTTCAAACTCCCGGAAGTACGTTTTTTCTTCAGCGATTGACGGCACGATTTCTTTAAACTTGCGGTAGCGATTTAACAGCTCTTGTCGTTTAATGCCTTTTTCGTAAGCCATTTCAATGCCTTCAAAAAATGCGACCACATCGATAATTTCATCTGTGCTCCAATCAATGGAGAACGGATACGAGTAATCCAATTCAAATTCCTACTTTCCAATCATGAGTGACCATTTACGCTCGATGGCTTCTGCTTCCTGCTCCATTCGGCTGAATAATTCTTGGACAGACGGTACGTCATGGATCAAGCCTGCCACTTGCCCCGCCCATCCGAAGCCTTCTTCTGTGCGGCCCTCATAGATGTATTTTTTGTTTGCCTCACCACTGATGTATGAACGCAATGCTTCATATGTCGGCGTCTTAGCTTCAATTTCAAGAATTCGTTCGGTCCAACTGTTTTTTAATGTACGCGCTGGGGCACCGATGCTCTTCTTGATGATGACGGTATCATTTTCCGAACTGGAAATCAATGCATCCTTATAAATTTGAGAAGCATGAACGCATTCTTTCGTCGCGATAAAGCGTGTTCCCATCTCGATGCCTTCCGCTCCTAACGCAAGCGCCGCCATCAAACCCCTGCCATCTCCAATGCCGCCAGAAGCGATCACAGGAATCGATACAGCATCGACGACTTGAGGAATCAGCACCATCGTTCCGATATCATCTCGCCCCAAGTGCCCGCCACCTTCATGGCCAACGACCATAACCGCATCCGCACCAAGCTCTTCAGCTTTCTGCGCTTGGCGCCTAGCTGCCAC
>JBFIXY010000207.1:0-3849 GCA_041605655.1 Planococcus sp. (in: firmicutes)
TCCTGCTCGTCATCAAGCAGCGGCAATAAGGTTTCAGCAAATCGCGCAATGTTCCAGCCGGTGATTTGCGGCTGGTTGCCATATGCATAGCGTCCGCCTTCGTCGATGGAGCTGAAAACGGTCTCCGGATCGTAGACGTCTATGAAGGCACACGGTCCGTAGTCGATCGTTTCCCCGCTGATGGTCATGTTATCGGTGTTCATGACGCCATGAACAAAGCCTACTGCCAGCCATTTTGACACGAGCGCTGCTTGGCGGGCTGCGACTTCCTGCAAGAGCGCCAAGTATTTATTGTCTGCGGATTCGAGTTCTGGATAATGACGGTTGATGGCGTAATCCGCTAACGCTCTGCGGTCTGCGATTTCCCCTTTGTAAGCGGCATACTGAAAAGTTCCGAAGCGCAAATGACTTGCCGCTACTCGCGTCAAGACGGCGCCCGGCAAATACGTCTCACGCGCAATGTCTTCACCTGTCGCAACAACTGCAAGACTGCGTGAAGTCGGAATGCCAAGCGCATGCATCGCTTCGCTGATGATGAATTCGCGCAGCATCGGTCCTAATGATGCGCGTCCATCGCCGCCACGAGAGTATGGCGTCCGGCCGGAACCTTTCAATTGAATGTCGAAGCGGTCGCCTTTCGGGGTCAACTGTTCGCCAAGCAGCACTGCTCGCCCATCGCCTAGGATGTTAAAATGGCCGAATTGATGGCCGGCGTATGCTTGTGCAAGCGGCGTCGCCCTTTCCGGAATTTCGTTGCCGGCAAGCTGCAAGATTCCTTCTTCTGTTTTTAATGCCTCGCTATCTAAACCAAGCTCCGCTGCCAGTGAATCATTGAATACAGCAAGCTCTGGCGAACGAACTGGCCAAGGATTTAATTGTGTGTAAAACAGGCTTGGAAGTTGAGCATAACTGTTTTCCAACTTCCAGCCGAAATCGGTCTTTTGTTTATTGTCAGCCATTTGAATTCCCTTCCTTTGCCGTTGATTTGTCCCTTTTACTATACCCGTTCCGTTAACAGACTGCTCGTCTGCCGGTTTGAAAAGTGAGCTGGCCAAAAGAAAAAACTGCCGCAATTTCTCGGCAGTTTTAGCATACACTTCTCGGTATCAATGTGCTGAGAAGTGTATTTTAAATTTTCGTCGGCTCGTACAAATCCGACACGACCACTTCGCCTTCCACCAAAACGTACGGATGGGTTTCCAGCAGCATCGTTTTGATATTTTCCGGCATCAATTTGTTTTCATAAGCACAAATCAGCGGGAACTCCAATTCGTTCACTGCATTATCAATGACTTTTTCAAAATCCCGAACAAGAAAATACGGGTCTTCCAACGTGGCCCACTCGACGTGCGCCCAAGAGCGAAACGCCAGTTTCTGAGTCAAATAAGGCTCCACGGTTCTTTCGAAATACGCTTGAATCGACGGCGGGTGGTAACTGCCGCTCGAACAATAGAATTCGAAGCTATTTACAAAATGGATGAACTCCATTTGTTGTGTCGTCAGTTGATTTTTCAACTCTGCCTTAATCACTGGGGTCAACCGGGAATTCTCGATCAGAATGACATACTCCCCCGCTTCAACGCCAGCTTTTGCATAGGCTAGAACTTGATCAATGTAATTTTTTCTTTCTTCATATGAATACAGGACATGGACTTTGCGTTGCTCTTCAAACAATTTAAGCATGTTATCGTTCAAATTATCATTCCTCCAATAAAATCAAAAGACGTTTTTTCTAGCTTTATTATACATATAAAGAGAACATATGTCCTTTTTCCCGCTCATATCACACAACATCCAGACATCAGACAGTGATTCAAAATTCCATTCCACGTTACATTTTGCGTTATAATGGAGAAATTAAAGAAGTGCACTATCAAGCATGTTGAAAAGAGGTATATGATGATTAGCCAATTGAGTAAAATTTACCCTTCGCTGCAAGTCCACCGGCAAGTCGCACCTGCCTCCGATCCGGCTTATAAATGGTTTTCTACAGAAGATGGCCAAATTATCGGCATCCACGAATCGGAACTTGCGCCCAAAGATTTGTCGCTGCTCGCTGCATTTTTGACACCTTATAATCCGAATTTCCCAATTCATACAGACGAAGAAAAGAAATGGCTCGCGCTAGTCCGTTCTTCGGAACAGACGGCGGTAAGCGACTTCGCTTTGAATTCTCCTTATCGATTCGTCCATTTCTCCATCAAGGAAAAGCAGATCAGCCCTGCCGCTTTCAAACTCGCGATTCATGACTTTTTTGCACAGTCAGTGCCCATCTTATGGGAAAACGACCATCAGGGAATCTTGATCGAATACTTGGCAAATGAGGACGATGCCATGTCCTATGAGGAGATCATCGACCCGTTGATGAGCGATCTGTACATCAAAATCCAGTTTTTTGTCGGTCCATTTCAAGAGAGCCTAGCTGGTGCTGCTGCCCATTACCGGTCGGTTATCGACGCAGCAAATACTGCCGCGAATTATTCCACGAAAACAGTTATCAGCTATGCCGAGGCTGTTCCTTATCTCTTGATCAATAAAGCACCAGAACCGTTGCTCTGCGAAATTCGCCAGATGGTTTTGCAAGCTTATGAGGCTGATGAAGAAACCTTGAAAATGATTGAGACTTTTGTACGCAACAATCTAAATATCTCGGAAACGTCAAAAGCGCTGCACATGCATCGCAACAGCCTTCAGTACCGCCTTGACCGTTTTTACGAAAGCACCGGCATCGACGTCCGTAAATTCCATCAAGCGATGGCGGTCTATTTGGCGATATTAATCAAAAAGTAAATGTGCACAAAAAGCGCTTTCATTTTTTAGGCAAGTTTGCCATTTCCCCAAAACAGCTGGTCAGTTAAGCTGTTATCAATGACAAACATATTATTGGGGGAAAACAAATGACTGGCTTATCTTTAGTGAACATCCGTAAAGAATACGAAAAAGGTGTGGTGTCTGTACAAGACTTCAACCTCGAAATCCGCGACAAAGAGTTTCTTGTTTTAGTCGGACCTTCGGGCTGTGGTAAATCAACGACACTTCGCATGATCGCTGGATTGGAAGACATCACGGATGGCGATTTGTTCATCGGAGACAAGCGCGTCAACGATATTTCACCAAAAGACCGCGATATTGCAATGGTATTCCAAAACTACGCATTGTATCCGCACATGACTGTATACGAAAACATGGCATTCAGCTTGAAATTGCGCAAAATGAAAAAAGATGAAATTAAAGCGCGCGTAGCCAACGCTGCGAAAATCCTTGGCCTTGAAGCTTACTTGAACCGTAAACCGAAAGCGCTATCAGGCGGTCAGCGCCAGCGTGTGGCTTTAGGCCGCGCAATCGTTCGCGATGCAAAAGTCTTCTTGATGGATGAGCCTTTGTCCAACTTGGATGCGAAATTGCGTGTGCAGATGCGCGCAGAAATCCAGAAATTGCACCGCCGTTTGCAGACAACGACTGTTTACGTAACGCATGACCAAACAGAAGCGATGACAATGGCCACTCGTCTAGTCGTTATGAAAGACGGATTTATCCAACAAGTCGGTACACCTAAAGAAGTGTATGACTTCCCTGAAAACATGTTCGTCGGCGGATTTATCGGTTCGCCTTCGATGAACTTCTTGCACGGCCAATTGGTCGGCAGCCACTTCGTTATGGGCGACAACCAAATCCTTGTACCCGAAAACAAATTGGCTGTGCTGAAAGATCTTGGCTATGAAGGCAAAGACCTTATTCTCGGCATCCGCCCTGAAGTCATCCATGACGAGCCGATTTTCCTTGAGCATTCGCCAAACACGAAAATCAAAGCGTATATCGATGTTGCCGAATTGATGGGTGCAGAAATCA
>JBFIXY010000208.1:0-3823 GCA_041605655.1 Planococcus sp. (in: firmicutes)
ACCAATCTGGATCGCTTTTTGCGGACGTCGTTTCTCGGTGAGTATTACAGAGGCTCTAGTTTTGATATTGAGCAATTGATGGCGACTTTGCCTGCGAATATTTCCGATACATTGCAAAATGCGATTACGGGCCTTATATCTGGAATTACAGGGTTCATATCGGCAATTACAAGCGTGATATTGTCTATTGTCATCGTGCCATTCATTCTGTTTTATTTATTGAAGGATGGGGAAAAG
Organism: Planococcus sp. (in: firmicutes); assembly: GCA_041605655.1. Lineage (GTDB taxonomy): Bacteria > Bacillota > Bacilli > Bacillales_A > Planococcaceae > Planococcus. Next base: position 238 of record JBFIXY010000208.1, read on the forward strand.
CTGCCCGAGTATTTCGTGAAATTATTGCCTCCTAGATTTCGGGACGACACACGCGAAGTTCTGAGCGAAGCAGATAATCAGCTCAGCGCGTATATTCAGGGGCAATTGATTGTCGCATTTTGCATCGGCGTCATGGTCTATATCGGATTCTTAATCATTGGTATGGATTATGCATTATTGCTAGGGGTGCTTGCGATGGTCACGAGCGTTGTTCCGTATATCGGTCCCGCTATCGCCATCATTCCAGCAGCCATTATCGCATTAGTGACGTCACCATTTATGCTGATCAAGCTTGCTGTCGTATGGACAGTCGTTCAGTTAGTGGAAGGCAATTTGATTTCACCTCAAGTCATGGGAAAAACGATGTTTATCCATCCAATTACAATCATTTTCGTCTTATTGACTGCAGGATCCTTATTCGGCATTGCCGGGGTCATACTGGGAATACCCATGTATGCGTTGCTTCGTGTAGTGGTCAGCCATTTCTATAAATTATTCAAACGTCGCTATAATTTTCATGAATCCGATCTGGAAAAGAAATATGATTACACGGAAATGCGCTAAACAGTTTAACTACATGCTGCTGGTGGTATAGAATACTTACTTAAAGTTGGGGGTTACAATGTTATGAAGTTCAAAAAATTCCTTAGTTCGGTCGGCATCGGGTCGATGAAAATCGACACTGTTGTTGAGAGGCCGAATTTAATTGAAGGCGAAACCTTGAATGGTACGATTTATTTTGAAGGCGGAGACAGCGATCAAGATGTTAAATTCATCGAACTGCAAATTATCGCCCAAATTGATGAGTATAGAGAAGATAGCGATTTTGAATATATCGAAAAGATGATTTCTAAACAGACGTTGGAATTTGTCGGTACGGTCAAATCGAAAGGCACGGTTATGCAGCAATTTGAAATTGTGCCGGATGAGCGTTGGTTACTGGACAATCCGAAAGCGAAATTGATTTTGCGGACAATTGTTCATATTCACAACGGCGTCGATTCACAAGACGAAGATGAAATCACCTATACGCGACAATAAATAACGGCAAAATGCGCCAACCGAATTGACAAACAATTTGGTTGGCGCATTTTTATGAGGAGGGTATCGATGGAATGGGGATCTAACAAAGAAACAGCGGAAAAGATAGAAGGCATCAAAAGATTCGGAACACGGGCGTATTTTCAAGAATTCAACAAGAAATGTGCATCGTTCGCAATGGATTATTATGAATGGATTGAAAAAGGTGAAATTTTTTGTTCCGGTGATTCTTGTTTAGGTATCGGTTTTGGAGTAGGTAAAAAAATTACCTCATCCAATTTAGAAGAAATGGAAGATTTCGTTCGAAAAAATAGATCCTATTTCTCACTCCACTTAGAAGTGACACCATTCGCCGATGAATCCTTTCTGAAAAAGCTTCAAGTACAGGGATATACATTAGATCATTTTTTAAATGCCTGGATCATCGATTTAACTGAGTGGCAGCCCGTAGAGCCAACTGAAAACGAAGCTGTCTGTGTGGAAGAAGTGCACGAGGGTAATGTACAAGAATGGGCTTGGGCAGTGGCATTAGGTATTTCAAATGACGATTACCAAGCGGATGTGTCACCTGAGTCGGTGAAAGCATTTTGGCAAGCGCCAGAAAATACAGCTTTTATGGTTAAGGAAAATGGAAGGTGTATTGGTGGAGGGTGTGTGACGATTGAAGGCGAGTTAGCTGAATTGTTTATGGCAGCAACAGTACCAGCTAAAAGGTGTAAAGGCTATCAGAAAATGTTGATCGACGCACGGCTTGGCTTTGCAAAAGCAGCTGGCTGCACACACGCAACAGTCACCACGAAACCTAATACATCTTCAGCTCGGAATGTGAAGCGTAGCGGGTTTACTATAGCTTATGACAAAGCTGTGCTGCGCAGTCGTTCTCTTGATTGAACAAAGCATAAGCCGCAGGTGAAAGTGTTTATGCCGTGTCTACTTAAGACGAATGCCAAGGAATATCATAAAGTAATTTTGCACATAAAACTTTAAATTGACGACCGGGGTACGTATTCTCCATCAACTCGATCAACCGGGCACCCGCTTCAGCCGCGGTTTCAAAACGTATATAAGGTTCAGTAGTCATCCGTTTCGAAAAAACAAAAGGGGTGGAAGGGGAATTTTGAACAAATAAAAAAATTATGTAAACTTCTAATTTGTTCTGGTCATAAAAAGAGGTAGGTTCGATGAGCAGCTCGTTGTCAGGGAAGTAACAGACTTTATCCTTATTGACGATACTGATGCGCTTCATAATCCATAAATTGGTGTAGCCAACGGTAATCTCTTTGGAAGCACGCTGCATCATATGTGCCATATCACGTTCGAATAATTGAAATGAATCTTGCCGATTGGTCATGAAAACAAAATAGACACGATCATCTTTCTCATCAAGCAATTGAATATCTTGCATCGGAAACCCCTCCCAATCGAGTATGACTATCTATACCCGAAAAAAAGTGTTTTGGAACAAATTAGAAAACAAACGTGGTAGCAACTTGTCGCCAAAAGACTACCTTATACATTTTCCTGCATGTAAATCAGGAACGTATACACCGAAAGGACGCTTTCGTATCAGTAGTTACACAATTTTTCACTTTGTTTTTCAAGGTCCCTAGTTTGTACATCAAGCACATAGGGCTACTTTCCGTTCCAGCGCTCGCTTTCCGCGGGCACGGCCTCAGCCGCTTCACTCACTACGTTCGCTCCAGGGTCTTCGGCTCGTGCTAGCCCCGCAGGAGTCGAGCGCTTTCACTCCAAACAGCGCATCGTTGAGATTCAAAGAAATAAGCACACCAAATAAAACTTACGACCCTTCTTTTTTCGCCAAGGGTTGTATGCAACAGTGTTTGGAAAATACGTTTACGAAGCCTTGCCGGATTCGTAGTGATAATGAAGACCGTGTTGGATAAGATGAAAATGCGACTTTTAAAACTTATTCACTCAGGCAATCACCGCAACCTGATGGAGATTTCCATTGGCTTGCTTTATAAATTGGTCGTAACGATCAACGATGGTGTACCGTGTCTTAGGTCGCAACGCTGCTTCACAAAAAAGACGAGGTGATGAGATCCCGTAGTCAAGGTTTGACCGAACCTCATTCTGTCTAATCATTGCGACGAAGCAGCGTAGCGATGCAGAGACAAGAGCAACGTTTTAGTGACGAGGAGGCTACAGCTGAGCCCACGGAACGCAAAGTGGCGAGTCCGCTTGGAAGTTATACATCAATATTCATTGTAATAAGAATTTTTCTGTTGCCTTATTAATAAATAGGAAACGATTATTTTTCGAAGAAAATAAATGTATTAAATTACATAAGGTTTTATTGTGAAAGAAAAAACGTTTACAAGAAAAAGTGTAAACATTACAAAACGAACGGCCCTACAAGTGCAGGACCGTTCGTTCATCTACTGAGCGTAACAGCAATTGTACAGCTTCCGATTAAAAGGATGCTAAATAGCATGGACAACAAAATGTCGCTTTGTTTAATAATGATAGGGTGAAAAAAGGATTGACGTGCTTCACCTGTGAAACCGCGTGCTTCCATAGCAAA